>CALWWH010000086.1 GCA_944385195.1 uncultured Oscillospiraceae bacterium
GTGGTCAGGGACTTCATGTTGTGGCTCTTAGAGGAGCCGGTGGCGCCGCCGATGCCGTCACGGCCAGTGCGGCCGCCGAGCAAAATGACCACGTCGCCTGCTTCAGGGCGCTCGCGGCGGACATTCTTGGCAGGCGCAGCTGCAATCACCGCGCCGATTTCCATACGCTTGGCCACATAGCCGGGGTGATAGAGCTCATCAACCATGCCGGTTGCCAGGCCAATCTGGTTACCGTAGGAGCTGTATCCAGCAGCGGCGGTGGTGACGATTTTGCGTTGGGGCAGTTTGCCGGGCAGGGTCTCAGAGATGGGAACCAGCGGATCCCCCGCGCCGGTGACACGCATGGCAGCGTAGACATAGCTGCGGCCGGAGAGCGGGTCACGGATTGCGCCGCCGATACAGGTGGCAGCGCCGCCGAAAGGCTCGATCTCAGTGGGATGGTTGTGGGTCTCGTTTTTAAACAAAAGCAGCCAAGGCTCCTCAACACCATCGACGATAACAGTCATCTTAACTGTGCAGGCGTTGATTTCCTCGCTCTCATCCAGCTTTGGCAGCTTGCCCTGGGCCTTGAGATAGCGGGTGGCAATGGTGGCAATATCCATCAAATTGATGGGTTTGCTGCGGCCAAGCTCCTGACGGATGGCCAAATACCGCTGATAAGAAGCCTCCAGCAGCGGATCATCGAAACAGACGGTATCAATCGTGGTGCTGAATGTGGTGTGTCGGCAGTGGTCTGACCAGTAGGTGTCAATCATCTTCAGCTCAGTCAGCGTCGGATCACGCTGCTCTGTGATGAAATAGTCACGGCAAAACCGCAGATCGTCGGCATCCATGGCCAGACCATACTTGGCAATGGCAGCATCTACGGCAGCGTCATCCATCTGACGGAAGCCATCCAGGGTGGGAACCATCTCAGGAGCCTCATAGGCCATCTCCAAAGTCTCAAAACGGTCAAGGGAGGCCTCTCGGCACTCCACCGGGTTGATCAAATGGCGCTGGATTGCTGCCAGGTCTTCCTCGGTCAGGTCCCCATAGAGCGCATAGATCTTTGCTGTACGCACCGTGGGACGCTCACCCTGGGATAGAATCTGGATACACTGGGCCGCAGAGTCAGCGCGTTGGTCGAACTGACCAGGCAGATACTCCACCGCAATCAGGACTGCCCCGTCGTGCTCCAAATGGCTATAAGTGCGGTCAACCTGAGGCTCAGAAAACACATTCTGGACGCACTGTTCAAACAATTCCTCATCAATATGCTCTACATCGTATCGATTGACCAGGCGTAAACCAGTCAGATTGGTGATCTGCAAAGAGCTGCGCAGATCGCTGAGCAGAGACTGGGCCTCATGGGCCAGCTCCGGACGCTTTTCTACATAAACTCTGTAAACCATTTAGACCTCCATCGCCGCCAGGGCGCGTTTGCCGATGTCCTTACGGCAGTAGCTATTCTCAAAATGGATGCGCCCGACAGCCGCATAAGCCCGCTCGATTGCCTGGGGCAGCTTGTCCGCCTTGGCAGTGACGCCCAGCACCCGGCCGCCGCTGTTAACCAAGACCCCATCCTGGAGCTTAGTGCCCGCGCTGTAGACTTCCGCCTCCAGGTCGGACAGGTCAGCTGGCAGGCTGATGGGATAGCCGCCGGCATATTTGCCGGGATAGCCCTTAGAGGCCATGATCACACAGCAAGCTGCGCCATTGGAAAACTCCACGGGAACCTCGCTCAGGCGGCCGTCGTGGACAGCCATCATAATCTCCAGCAAATCGCTTTGTAGTAAGGGCAAAACAACCTGGGTCTCGGGGTCCCCAAAACGGCAGTTGTACTCAATGACCTTGGGGCCATGGGGAGTGAGCATCAAGCCGAAATACAAGCAACCCTTGAAGCTGCGGCCCTCTGCGTTCATCGCCGCGACTGTGGGCTCAAAAATCTCTTTACGGCAGCGTTCAGCAATCTCGGCAGTGTAATAGGGGTTGGGCGCAACGGTGCCCATACCGCCGGTATTAGGACCCTCGTCTCCATCGTAGGCGCGCTTGTGGTCCATGGAAGAGACCATCGGAACGAGGACCTTGCCGTCGGTAAATGTCAGCACCGAGACCTCCGGGCCTGTCAGATATTCCTCAATGACCACACGGGAGCCGGACTCGCCAAACACCTTGTCCTCCATTAGGGAATGGATGGCGCCAATGGCCTCCTGACGGGTCATCGCCACCGTAACGCCCTTGCCCAGCGCCAGACCGTCGGCCTTGACTACGATCGGCGCCTCCACGGTGTTCAAGTACGCCTCCGCAGCGGCCAAATCCGTGAAAACCTCGTAGGACGCAGTGGGGATGTGGTATTTCTTCATCAGGTCCTTGGCAAAGACCTTACTGCCCTCGATGATCGCAGCGTTTTTGTTGGGGCCGAAGCACGGGACCCCAATTTGCTCCAATGCGTCGACCATGCCCATAACCAGGGGGTCATCCGGAGCGACAACGGCGAACTCAATCTTTTGCTGCTGGGCAAAGGACACCACAGCAGCAAGATCCGTGGCCTTCACGGGGACGCAGCAAGCGTCCGCCGCGATGCCGCCGTTGCCAGGAAGGGCGAAAATCTCGTCGACCTTAGGGCTTTTTTTCAGGGCGCGGATGATGGCATGCTCTCTGCCACCACCGCCAACCACCATAACACGCATTCTGCTTCTCCTCAGTGGTGGAACAGGCGCATGCCGGTGAAGGCCATGACGATGTTGTATTTGTTGCAGGTTTCGATGACATTGTCATCGCGGACGGAGCCGCCGGGCTGGGCAATATAGCTCACACCGCTGCGGTGGGCGCGGATGACGTTGTCGCCGAAGGGGAAGAAGGCATCGCTGCCGAGGGCCACGCCGCTGATGGTGGCCAGGTAGGCCTGCCGCTCCGCACGAGGGAAGGGCTTGGGCTGCTCGGTGAAGAGCTCCTGCCAAACATCATCGCCGATGACGTCGTTGTAATCGTCAGACAGGTAGACGTCGATGGCATTGTCGCGGTCTGCGCGGCCGGTCTTGGGCTTGAAGGGCAGGTTCAGAACCTGTTCGCTCTGACGCAGCAGCCACTTATCGGCCTTCTCACCTGCCAGACGGGTGCAGTGGATGCGAGACTGCTGGCCGGCACCGACACCAATCGCCTGGCCCTGATAGGCATAGCAGACAGAGTTAGACTGGGTGTATTTCAGGGTGATCAGAGAGACAATTAGGTCACGGATGGCGCTCTCGGGCAGTTCCTTGTTGGCGGTGACAACGTTCTGCAGCAGCTCGGCGTTGATCTTGAACTCGTTACGACCCTGCTGGAAGGTGATGCCATAGACCTGCTTGCACTCGATGGGATCAGGCACATAGTTGGGATCAATCTTGATGATGTTGTAGTTTCCGCCCTTCTTTTTCTTCAACAGAACCAGGGCCTCGTCGGTGTAGCCAGGAGCGATGATGCCGTCGGAGACTTCACGCTTGATGATGCGGGCGGTGGTGGCGTCGCAGACGTCGCTCAGCGCGATCCAGTCGCCAAAAGAACTCATACGGTCAGTGCCCCGGGCGCGGGCGTAGGCGCAGGCAATGGGAGACTCGTCCAGACCCTTAATGTCGTCAACAAAGCAGGCGCGCTTGAGCGCATCGGACAGGGGCAGCGCCAAAGCGGCGGAGGTCGGGCTGACGTGCTTAAAAGAGGTGGCGCAGGCCATGCCGGTGGCTTCTTTCAGCTCCTTGACAAGCTGCCAGCTGTTAAAGGCATCCATGAAGTTGATATAGCCGGGACGGCCGCTGAGGATCTCGATGGGGAGGTCTCCACCGTTGGACATGTAGATCTTTGCCGGCTTCTGGTTGGGGTTGCAGCCGTACTTCAGTTCAAACTCTTTCATTTTAGACAGCCTCCTAATTTAGTTATACTTAGTTATACTTATTCATGATGCGCAGCTCGGTGGTACCGGTCTGCCAATCGGTTGCACTGACATAGAGAGAGACCTTGTTGGCCTCATTGAGGTTAGCCCAGACTTTCTGAGCAAACGTATCCAGATCATCGACGATGGCGACAGGCTCCGGTTCGCCGACAAAGGATGGAATGGGATTGCCGTCGCCGACGTATGTATGCAGAAAATGACCTACACCGCGCACTGCCGCGTAGCTAAAGGTAAAGCGGTTGCAGCCGCTGCCTTCGGCATCTGCACACTTGAGAATGCTCATGTCGTAGCTTAGCTTCTCGCCGCCCAGGGACGCCATGGCGCTGATTCTGGGCGTGTAGTTGGGAGCATCCGGCTCAAAACAGCGGGTCTGCAGCGCCTCGACAAAGCTCTGGCCGCGCTCCAAAAAGTCGCGGATGGTGTCGGTCTGGTCGCCGTTGGTGACCACCAGCTTGTTGCCTACACGGCGGACGGGATGGTAGATGATCAGGCTGGGATCAACCATCTTTGCAGGGTCGAATGCCTGGGTACGGATACCATCTGCCGTCTCCACAAAGACACGGTTGCGGCTGTTTTCGCTGCGGCCCATGATGAAATAAGCCACCATCAGCTTGCTGCCGTCCTCGCTGCAGCCCACCACAATGCCGCGGCCGGGATAGATATTCCCCCGCAGCAACTCATACAAATCATACATTTAAATCGTCCTCTCTATGTGCAAGTTCCGCCGCGACCTGTTCGACCGCCTGCGGCAAAATGATCCATTCAGCCTGCTCCATCACCCGGCGCTGGAGACGCTCGGGGGTATCCCCTGGCTCCACATTAACAGCCTTTTGGGCGATGATTTTCCCCCCGTCGGGGATCTCGTTTACAAAATGTACCGTCGCGCCTGTCACTTTGACGCCGCGGGAGAGCGCCATCTCATGGACATGGAGGCCGTAGCAGCCCTCACCGCCAAAGGCAGGCAGCAATGAGGGATGTATGTTGATCATGCGCTCGGTCCATTGATCGGTAAAATCCCGGGTCAAGATACTCATAAACCCGGCCATGACGATCATCTCAATGCCATATTTGACAAGCTCCGCCATCATCGCAGCTTCGAAAGCCGCCTGTGAACCCGCCTGCTTTTTGGTAACGACTGCCGTCGGAACGCCCGCAGCCGCTGCACGTTCCAGCGCATAGGCCTTCTTATGATTAGAGAGCACCAGCGCAATTTCGGCGTGAGGCAGTTCTCCCCGGGCAGAGGCATCCAAAATGGCCTGGAGGTTGGTTCCTCCCCCAGACACCAGCACTGCAATCTTTGTGCGCTTCATCGAAAACTGACCCCGCTGCCGGCGACAATCTTGCCCATGACGTAGGCATCGATGCCATTGCTTTTGAGCACGGACAAAGCCGTTTCCACGTCCTCAGCGGCGACTGTGACAGCCATGCCGACGCCCATGTTGAAGGTGTTGAACATATCGCGCTCGGGAATATGGCCAGTTTTGGCGATCAGGTCGAAAATCGGCAGGATCTTCAGACTGGCGCGGTCTATCTCTACGCCGCAGTCTTCTGGCAGAGCGCGGGGCAGGTTTTCGTAAAAACCGCCGCCTGTCACGTGGGCGATGGACTTGACCTTGACCTCATCCAGCAAGGCCAGGATGGGCTTGACATAGATGCGGGTCGGCGTCAGCAGAGCCTCGCCCAGGCTTTGACCGTTCAGCTCGATCCGAGGGCTGTGGAGGTCAGCGTTCTCTATGTCAAAAACCTTTCGCACCAGGGAGAAGCCGTTGGAATGGACGCCGGTGGAGGGCAGGGCGATCATCACATCGCCCGGCTTGATGCAATTCTTGTCCAAAATGCGCTCCCGGTCGACGACACCAACCGTGAAACCAGCCAGGTCATACTCCTCCTCCGGCATCAGGCCAGGGTGCTCAGCAGTCTCGCCGCCAATGAGCGCCGCGCCGCTCTGAACACAACCCTCAGCGACACCAGAGACAATGGAAGCAATTTTTTCTGGAATGTTCTTGCCGCAGGCAATGTAGTCCAAGAAGAACAGAGGCTTGGCGCCGCAGCAGATGACATCGTTGACGCACATAGCCACGCAGTCGATGCCAACGGTATCGTGCTTGTCCATCAAAAAGGCCAGTTTGACCTTGGTGCCGACACCGTCAGTGCCGGAGACCAACACGGGGTGCTCAATGCCCTCTAGGTCAAGAGCAAACAAGCCGCCGAAGTCGCCGATATCGGAGACAGCGCCAGAGGTCATAGTGCGGGCAATGTGAGCCTTCATCAGCTCAACAGCCTTGTAGCCCGCGACAATATCCACCCCGGCCTGTGCGTAGCTTTCAGATCTCGATTGATTGTGCATAATTAGGGATCTTCCTTTCTCCTGTTGGCGAGATTTTATTCTTTACCATTCCAGCAGTAGGTGCACAGCTTACAGCGATCAAGGCTGATGGCCTCAATCAAGCCTTCCAAAGACTGGAATTCCAGGGATGCAAAATGAAACTTGTCGCAGATGGTCTGGCGAAGCTTCTTACCGCGCTCGGTGGTATTGTCAGCGTACTCTTCAAGATACCGGAAGCCCTCTTCTCCCTCCAACTCCATGATGGTTGCACGAGTAATCAGCTCAAGATCGCTGGTTGACCGGGAGAAGTTGAGGTACTTGCAGCCATACATAATCGGCGGGCAGGCAGAGCGCATATGCACTTCCTCCGCGCCGTTATCGTAAAGAAACTCTACGGTCTCCCGCAGCTGGGTACCGCGGACGATGGAGTCATCGACGAAGAGGAGCTTTTTACCCTGGATCAGCTCATGCACCGGAATCTGTTTCATCTTCGCAATCTTCTTGCGTTCCTTCTGCTGATCAGAAGTAAAGCTGCGGGGCCAAGTGGGGGTGTATTTGATAAATGGTCTGGCAAAGGGTGTTCCGCTGCGGTTGGCGTAGCCGATCGCGTGGGGTGTGCCGGAGTCCGGCACACCGCTGACGTAGTCGATGTCCTGAACAGCGCCGCTTTCGATGTCCTGACGGGCCAGAATCTCACCGTTGCGGTAGCGCATGACCTCAACATTAATCCCCTCATAGTTGGAGGTGGGATAGCCGTAGTAGGTCCATAAGAAGGAACAGATGCGCATCTCCTCTCCGGGAGGCACCAGCTGTGTGATACCGCCTGCGCTGATCTCCACAACCACGCCGGGTTCAAGTTCGCGCTCGTCTGCGTAGTCCAGTTTCATATAGGCAAAGGACTCAAATGAGACGCAATAGCCCTCCTGGCCCTTGCCAATGAGTACCGGCAGTCGGCCAAGGCGATCCCGGGCCGCAATCAGGTTGCCGTTGTCCCGCAGAATCAGAATTGATGCCGTGCCCTCAATGGACTTCTGGGCAAACTGTATGCCCGCTGCGAAGCTGCTCTTCTGATTGATCAGCGCTGCAACTAGTTCCGTGGAGTTGACCTTGCCGCCAGTCATGGCATCGAAATGTCCGCCGCTGAACGACAGGAACTGATCGGTCAGCTCCTCTGCGTTGTTGATGATGCCAATGATGGCAATGGCATAGGTCCCGAGATTGGACCGGATCAGCAGCGGCTGCGGGTCGGTATCACTGATGCAGCCGATGGCTGATGTGCCCTTCATCTCCTCGAACACATGCTCAAACTTCGTCCGGAAGGGCGAGTTCTCAATGTTGTGAATCTCGCGCTGCAAACCAATCTGCGGGTCGTAGGCCGCCAAGCCACCACGGCGGGTCCCCAGATGGGAATGATAATCTGTGCCGTAAAAGACGTCTAAAATTACGTCAGACTTGCCGACAGCTCCGAAAAAACCTCCCATAACTTCCTCCTAAATCGTTATGCGCCGCTGTACTTTGCCTCGATGGCTGCATTCTTCTCCAGGACCTTCTCTGTAGCTTCCTGGCGGGCCTTGTGCAGCTTTTCAGCCAGGGACGCATCCTCGATCGCCAGCATCTGAATTGAAAGCAAAGCGGCATTGACTGCACCATCGATTGCTACAGTAGCTACAGGAATACCTGCGGGCATCTGTACAGTCGACAGCAGTGCGTCAATGCCGTCAAGGGTAGAAGATTTGATCGGGATACCGATCACAGGCAGCGTGGTGTTGGCTGCAATACTGCCTGCCAAATGCGCAGCCTTACCCGCAGCTGCGATCAAAACGCCAAATCCATTTTCACGTGCGCTGCACGCAAAAGCGCGCGCCTGTTCCGGAGTTCGATGTGCAGAAAATACATGCACTTCGACCGGGACATCGTACGCACGCAAAGTATCAATCGCCTTCTCGACGACCGGCAGATCACTATCACTGCCCATAATAATACCTACTTTTTTCATTGAAACCTCCTGCGGTATACATTGAAGATACGTCACAAAAAGCAAAACGGGGCCAGTCCCGATATGTTCTGAGGCTCGCCCTGAAACAGTCTCCCTGTCTCCGTGACAGCGACAGACTGCTTATTCGTTCTTTCAATATAGATTATACATGAACCTTTTGCTTTGGTCAACTGCGCTTTTTATAGTATTTTGGAATTTCCTCCCCGCATCATTCGTCAATTCTGCTATTTTTCGCCGTGCGCGCGGTCTATACAAGTCTGTCTGTGGGTTGCGCGCTCTTCAATCCACGTTCCGCAGAGCCTAGGAAGCATAAAATCCGGCGACTTTTTTCTTTAAAATGGGTTTCGCGATATGGATTCCTGTGCTATAATATATTCTGCCTAATTATGCGCCAATATTGTTTGGCGCGACTCCCCCTTGCGAGGTATCAGCTTTATGATCGAATTGCTCTCTCCCGCCGGTTCCATGGATGCGCTGCGCGCAGCAGTCCAATGCGGCGCCGATGCGGTTTATCTTGGGTTGGGCTCCCTCAATGCCCGCTCCGGGGCCAAGAATTTCACCCCGGAGGAACTACGTGAGGCGGTACGCTTCTGCCATATTCGGGGGGCAAAGGTCCATCTGACGCTCAACACTCTGACCTCCGACCGCGAACTGGATACTGCTGCAAAACTGCTGCGCGTTGCTGCCAACGCCAGCGTCGACGCAGTCATCATCCAGGATCTGGGGATAGTTAAGCTCTGCCGCCAGATTGTGCCTGACCTCCCCATCCACGCCAGCACCCAGATGAGCATTCACTCTCTGGACGGCGTGCTGCAGGCAGCGGAGCTGGGACTTAGCCGGGTCGTACTGGCCCGTGAACTCAGCCGTGACAATCTCCAAGCCATCGCCGCCCGCTCGCCCATCGAGCTGGAGGTCTTTGTTCACGGCGCGTTGTGCATGTGCTACTCCGGTCAGTGCTACATGAGCGCCGTCATCGGGCGACGCAGCGGTAATCGCGGCGCCTGCGCTCAGCCTTGTCGTCTGCCCTACGGCTACAATGGCCATGCAGACCGCTATCCCTTGAGTCTGCGGGACAACTGTCTGCTGGATCACTTACAGGAACTCAAGGACATGGGCATTACCTCCCTGAAGATCGAAGGACGCATGAAGCGCCCTGAATATGTCGCCATCGTAACGAACATCTACCGAAATGCCTTGGACAGCATCAGGCCCACCCAGGAGGATCTGCGCCAGCTGGAGGCAGCCTTCTCCCGTCAGGGGTTCAGCGACGCCTACTGGTACGGCAACCCGGGTCGCGAGATGCTTGGGACCCGGCAGGAAGGCACCGAGGACAAGAAACTGTTTGCCGCCGCCCGGGCCATGTACGAGTCCGGCGAGCGTGAACGCGTTCCCGTCAATATGGACATCACTGTCCGCGCCAATGCCTCTGTCTCTCTGACTGTCGCCGACCACGACGGCAACCAGGCTACCGTCACCGGTTCTATCCCGGAAAAAGCCCGCACCCGTGCTCTGACCGAGGACGAGCTCAGCTCCCGCCTAACCCGTACCGGCGGCACGCCTTACCGCTGTGTCGAGCTTCATGCCCACTTGGAGGATGGCCTGAGCCTCTCGGCCTCGGAGCTAAATGGTCTTCGCCGCGACGCTTTGAGTCAGTTGACTGCCCTGCGCGGCCGTGAGACACCCTATGCTTTGCACGAGGCTTCCCCCATTGATCCCCATAGCGGCCAAACCAGCGCTCCCGGGCTGACGGTGCAGATCTCCAACAGCGCCCAGCTTACCAAAGAGCTTTGCAAGTGCGGCGCCTCGATCATTTACGTCCCTGCACCCGTACTGCTGGAGCAGCCGGAGTTCACCGCCGCCCTGGCAAAGGCTGCCTTGCTGGCTGTCACGTTTCCCCGCATTGTCACCGACATGGAGCTGCCGCGCCTTCGCAAGCAGCTGCAAGACGTCTATCGGCTGGGCATTCGTCACGCCCTATGCGGCAATATCGGTCATCTCCGCATGCTGCGAGAGCTGGGTTTTGTGGTCCATGGCGATTTTGGCTTGAATGTCTTTAACTCCCGCGCGGTACATACCCTGCGCGACATGGGGCTTAAAACCGCCACAGCGTCCATTGAGATGACTCTGGCGCAGCTGCGAGACCTTTCCAAGCCTATTGACATGGAGCTTATCGCCTATGGGCGTCTTCCCCTAATGTTGACGGAGAATTGTCTCATCCGCAACCGCACCGGTACCTGTACCTGCGGCGGCGTAGTAAAGCTCACTGACCGCACCGGCGAGGACTTCCCCATCCTGCGGGACTGTGACAGCTGCCGCAGCGTCGTTCTCAACGGGAAAAAACTCTGGCTGCTTGATAAGAAACCGCAGCTGAGCAGGCTCGGCCTCTGGGCGCTGCGGCTGCTCTTTACCACGGAGAACGCCGGGCAGGTCAATTCCGTGCTACGCGCCTACAGGGATGGCCTGGAAATGGAGCCCGGCGTCTGCACCCGCGGGCTGTATCTGCGCGGGGTTGAGTAAGAAAATTCGGCTTTAAGGAGCGTAAATCTGATGGTTCCTATGATATTGGCCTCCGGTAGTCCCCGCCGGAGAGAACTTTTGCAGCAAATGGGGCTGGACTTTACCATCGTGGTATCCGATGCAGACGAATCTGCCGCAGCCATGGCGCCCGAGGCGCTGGTTCAGCAGCTGAGCCGCCGCAAAGCCGCTGCGGTGGCCAAGCTGCATCCCGATGCCGTGATCATCGCTGCGGATACAGTGGTCTGCCAGGACGGCGAGATTCTCGGCAAGCCTGTGGATACCGAGGACGCCGTTCGGATGCTGACGCGTCTTTCCGGCAAGGAACATCAAGTCTACACCGGCTTCACTGTCCAGTGCGGGGCGAAGGTGCACACCGCCGTGGAGTGCACCAACGTCCATGTACGGCCTCTGACCAGCAACGAGATCGCCCGCTACGTTGCCACTGGTGAGCCCTTGGACAAGGCCGGGGCTTACGGCATTCAGGGCCTGGGAGGTGTGTTCGTCACCGGCATCGAGGGGGACTACTACAACGTCATGGGCCTGCCGCTCTGCCATCTGGCAACGGTCCTGCAAGAATTCGGCATCCAGGTGCTTTGAGGTAAGCTATGAACAGACTTTTTTCCACCCGCACAAAAGGCATTCTGATCGCCGCCCTGATCGTTGCGATTCTCTGCGGCGTGTTCGCACTGGTGCGCACTGAGGCCGGCCCGCTGAGCAACCTCATCAATGGCGTGCTCTCCCCTGTCCGCAGCGCGGTTACCACCATCGCCCAGCAAATTGAATCGCTCTACAACTACATCTATCGCTATGATCTCATCGTCGCCCGTAACGCTGACCTCACAGCGCGGTTGGCTGCCGCAGAGGAGCAGATTCGGGACGCCGAGGCTTATGAGCGTGAGAACGAACGCCTGCGTGATTTGGTCGGTCTGGTCGAGCAGCATGAGGATTACGAGCTGGTTGACGCGCGCATCTCTGCTTGGAGTGATTCTAACTGGGGCAGTGGCTTCCGCATCGACAAGGGTACCAATCAAGGCGTCGGCGTTGGTCAGTGTGTCATCACCGAAAATGGGCAGGTTGTGGGCCTGATCTCCGAGGTCGGCCTCAATTGGAGCACCGTCATGACCATCCTCGACCCTACCTCTGAGATTGGTGCAATGGTCTACGGTTCCGGCTATATGGGCATCGCCCAGGGGGACTTCGAGCTCATGGATGAGGGGATGCTTCGTATGAGCTACCTCTCCACCGATGCCATCATCCGCAACGGAGATCAGGTGCTGACCACCGGCAGCGGCGATTTCTACCCCCAGGGTCTGGTCATCGGTATCATCGTCGACGTGGCGCTGGATCAGGCCGGCGTGGACAAGTATGCCGTCATTGAGCCTGCTGCCGAGATCGATACCCTAGAGCAGGTCTTTGTCCTCATCAGTTACGACTACGAAGGGTAATTGCCATGCTGTATCGCAATCGTATTACCATCGCCCGCTGGACGCTGTGGGTCCTGCTGCTGACTGCCGCGCTGGTACTCCAGGCGACAGTCTTCAACCGCCTTCCCCTGCTGGGCGCCATCCCGCAGCTGATCCCCGTGGCTGTCGTCTGTGTGGCCATGATGGGCAGTGCGGAGACCGGCGCCGTTGTGGGTCTCATCGGAGGGCTTATGAGCTGTCTTGGCGGCGACGCGCTGGTCTTTGTCATTCCCATCCTTGCCTTTGCGGGCGCTCTGACTGGCGGGCTATGCAGCATCTATTTCACCCGTTCCCTGCTGCCGGCACTGTTGCTTGGGCTGGGTGCATTGTTGCTCTGTGCCGTGCCCACCTGGCTCTTGCAATGGTATTTAGGCCATGCTCCACTGAGCGCGCTGTGGCACGTGGTCGCCCCGGAGGTCCTGATCTCCCTCGTGTATACCCTTCCCCTGTATTGGCTCTCCTGGCGCATCAGCCTGTTGGGCCGCCAGTAAGTGGCCTTTTGGCCGGAGGTAACCTGTTTTGAGAAAATTTTCATTTCGGCTTGGGATCATTGGCCTGGCAATGCTGGTCATGCTCGGTGTCTTTTCCGCAGCTTTGTATACGCTGCAAATCGTTGAGGGCGCAGAAAACCGCGAGACTTCCCAAACCTACACCTATTACACCAACATCGCCGCCGCCCGCGGACCGATTCTTGACCGCAACGGCAACGTATTGGTCTCCAACCGCGTCAGCTACAATGCGATTCTGATCGGTTTTGTCGTCTATAGCGCCGGCAATACCAACAATACGCTGCTGGAATTGGTGGAGCTCTGCCAGGAAAACGACATTAATTACAACGACTCTCTGCCCATCACCAAAGAGCGACCCTACGCCTACACCACGGACAGTATGACCGCCGCCTGGCAGGAATATTTCCGCGCCTTCCTGCGCTATATGGACCTGGATGGCGATATGACCGCCGAAAACCTTATCAAGCGGCTGAAGAGCAAATACGACATCCCCGAGGATTACACCGAGGAGCAAGCCCGCGCCGTCATCGGTCTGCGCTATGAGCTCTCGCTGCGCAACGCCGTCAATAGTCTTGGCAGCTATGTTTTCGCCGAGGACTTGAGTGCCTCGCAGCTGGCGGCCATTACAGAACGCAACATCCCCGGGCTTACCATCGAGACCAGCACCGTTCGCGAATATCACACCGATGCTGCCGCTCACCTGCTGGGCCGCATCGGCCCCATGGATGCAGCAGAGTACGCTGAGCTGAAAGATCAGGGCTACGACTTAAATGCCCGCATCGGTAAAGAGGGCGCAGAGGCTGCTTTTGAGTCCTATCTCAAAGGCACCGACGGCACCATGCTGACCACCGTCTCCTCCACCGGCCAGGTGTTAGAAGAGCGCTACCTCAGCGAACCCAGCGCCGGCGGCAACGTGTATCTGACCATCGACATCAACATTCAGGAACGCATGGAACAAGCCCTGGAAGAAACTGTGCTAAACCTCCGCTCTGACAGCATGGGCCTTGGCGAAGGCACTGATGCCCGAGGCGGCGCTGCTGTCGTATACAAAGTCGACACAGGTGAGATCCTGGCAGCTGCCAGTTATCCGGATTTCAATCTGGCAACTTACTCTGAGGATTTTTCTGCGCTGCAAGCGGATGAATATGGCCCGCTGTACAACCGTTTTCTGGGGGTCTATCCCCCGGGTTCCACCTACAAAATGGTCACCACCATTGCCGCCATCGACAGCGGCCTGGTCAACCAGTACACCACTGTAGAAGATAAGGGCAAATATGAGTTCTACGAGGACTATCAGCCTACCTGTTTGCTCTATTCCCGCACCGGCGTCACTCATGGTACCATCAACGTCATGCAAGCCTTGGCAGCCTCCTGCAACTATTTCTTCTATGATGTCGGCCGACGTGTGGGAATCCAGGCCATCGATAACGTCGCCAAGGCCCTTGGTCTCGGCGAGAGCACCGGCATCGAACTGCCGGAGAGCATCGGAACGCGCGATAACCCTGCATATCGTGCCAGTCAAGGCAGCGATTGGTACGACGGCACCACACTGGCTATCTCCATCGGCCAGGGCAACAACGCCTTTACACCCTTACAGCTGGCCGCCTACACCGGGGCTCTTGCCAACGGCGGCACACGCTACAAGGCGACTCTGCTCAAGCGCGTTGTCTCAGCTGGATATGAGGAGGTTATCTATGAGAGCTCCCCCGTTATCGCCAGTACGCTGGAGATCTCTGACGAGGCCAAAGAGGCCTATACGACCGGTATGCGTATGGCCGTTACGGATAACATCGGCACCGCCACCTATTTCCGCAACTACGAGATCGACGTCGCTGCAAAAACCGGAACGGCACAGCATGGCTCAGGTGGTTCTGACCACGCTGCTTTTGTCTGCTATGCACCCTACGAAGATCCGGAAATCGCGGTGGCAGTCTATGTTGAGCGCGGCGCGCAGGGCGGTCTTCTGGCCGCTGTTGCAGAGGCCGTCTTTGACTATTACTTTGCCCAGAGCGACGCCACCGAGCTAATCCCCGATGAGCTGTATATTGGATAAAAAAACAGGCAGCCGCTTCAACAAAACGGCTGCCTGTGCTGGTGATGCAGTCTCTCAATCTGCCAGATGGAACGCGACTTTGAGTTCCTCGATCTCGCTATCCTCGATGTGGACGATGCTGCCCAGGTCGCTGGAGGCAACAATGGAGTGGGCGGTCGCTTCCAGGACTTCCATGCGGTCGAAGGCTTTGAGTAGCGTCTCACCGGTTACAACCACTGAGTCGTTCTGAAACATGACCGCCGGACGATTGGGCGCGAAGAGCTTGGCCGCCTTCTCAATATCCGTATACATCAACTCACTGGGCTCCTTGGTAATATCCCGCAAGAGGATGTAGCTCTCCGGAATGGTGCGCGGATCGAAGGGCGCATCCGTCACGGCAAAAGTCATCGCGTAGGGCGGCATAGCCAGTAAAATCGCGTTAATATCCGGGTTGTTGTCATAGACTGCCTGAAAATAAGCCACCGCCCGGGAGGGAATCTTGCCCTCTTCCTTCATTCCATGCTTGACCCGGACCAAATCCTCTTCCTCCAGGTAAGCACGGTCATGGCCAAAGGGCGTGATCAGGAAGGAGCCGTCAGACAGACGGACGGAGTAAGTGCCGTGGGTGGCGGTAAACAGGCCCTGGCGGTAGCTGCGGTGAATAAAGGTAATCATATCCCGGCGTGCCGCCAGCTCTTCGGAGCTGCGGCTGCGGGGAATGAAATCATCCATCTGTGTGTGAAAGCGTGTCTGGGTCTTCTTATGTGCCTCCGGGTCAGGCGGAGTGGGCTTTCCGATTTTATTTGCCAGAATCTCCAAATTTGCCGCATACTCCATGGACTCAAAGAGCTTAAAAGCGGTAAACATATCCTGCGCGCCGATGCAGACGCCATGGTTTTCCAGGAAAACAATATTGTTGCCCTTGTCAAACTCTTTGCCGATATTCTGGCCAAGCTTCTCGCTGCCAGGAAGCGCATATGTGCTCATGGCGACGTTTTCGCACTCCTTGCGGACGCTATGAACCAGCGTCAGATCCGGCAATTTGCGGACAATAGAAAAGGCCACCAGGGCCGGTGGATGTGCGTGCAGCACCGCCTGCAGGTCTGGCCGGCGCGCATAGACACTCAGGTGAAAGGGGAGCTCAGAGGAAGGCTTATGGGGCCCAATGACCGTACCATCGGCCTTGACGCAGATAATATCATTGCGGGTCAGACTGCCTTTGTCAATGCTCGCCGGGGTAATCCAAACGTCGCCGGCCTCATCGCGGATGGACAGATTGCCGCCGGAGGTGGTCGTCAGGCCCTTGTCATAGATGCGCTGCATGAACATGACCAATTGGTCGGCAGGATGCATATAGCTGTGATTCATTGCGGTTTCCTCCTATTTTATGATGGCTTTTACGATGAAAAACGCTCCATGAGCTGATCTGCTGCCCAGCGGGCGTATGTTTCCAGCTCGCCCTGCGCTTTGAGCCATTTGAGTAGTCCATAACGCTCGCGCAGCGCCTCTCCAGCTAGAATGCCGCGATAGATAAGTTCATGATCTTTTACCGGGAGGTTCAATTTCAATTCTTCAATACATCGCTCCGCCGCTTCAAACCGCGGCAAATAAGGCTCGATGAGTCTCTTGAGACGCTCATCCGTAGTCTGTTGATAGGCCCGACGGTACATGGACGAAATAATGAGCGTACCTTCAGCGACCTCGTCGCCATGGAAGTTTGGCTTTTTGCCCGCTGCAACGTATTCCAGCTCCCAAAAATGGCCGATGGTGTGCTCGCAGCCAGAAGCAGGGCGGGAGCACCCGGCATAGGCCATGCCTAGCCCGGTCACCATGAATCCCTCCAAGATACTGCGGATGGTCTCGTGGCTGCGGGAGGGCAGGCCCTCGGCCAGCTGCACCACGCGGTCTGTGGCGTCTAAAACCTGCTGGGCAATTTTTCCGCACCAGTATTCGTTGGCGTACTCCCGGGCCAGCTCCCAGTCGAGAATGCCGGTGTACTTGCCCAGCATATCCCCGACACCAGCCTTGCACATGGGCATTGGGGCCTGGGCCATCACATTGAGGTCGCAGATGATATGGCGCGGCGTGGTCGCTTTGATAGTAGCCTTCGTGCCATCAAAAAGCAGCGGCGTACCCGCAGAAGCATAGCCGTCCATACTGGGCGCAGTTCCGCAAATGCCGTAGGGCAGCCGCATCCGAAAGGAACTCAGGCGGCAGACGTCATTGATGACGCCGGAGCCAACTGCTAAAATGTAGTCCGGCAGCTGGCAGGGCAGGTTCGGGTCGACCACTGCATCATAGGCATAGGGACCTGCATGGATCAGCACCTGTCCCAGCGCCTCAGCATTGGGCAGAACCTCCCCGGGAAAGATAAAACTATGACTCAGCATCCCCGCCTGGTCAAGGATGGTGGCAGCCCGCTGACCCGCAGCACGCCAGGTATTCTGATCGGCCACCAGGAAAATTTTTTCATACCCTGTCAGAATTTTCGGCAGACGCTCGATCGCCCCATCCGATATCTCGATGCTCTCAATCGGCGCCCGGTGGATTTTTTTCTCACAGGTACACTCCATTTGCTGCATATAAAACCTCCCACTGTCGTGGTATCTGTCAGCATAATACCACATATTTTCACGCAAATCAATGTAAAACCGCATTTCCGTAGTGATAGACAAAAGAAATCCCACAGGAGGTGTTCTCTATGGGTGATATTCGCGTACTATGGGTTGATCTGTCGGGATTTCCCGCGGATTCTGAACAAATTCTAGCTCAAAAGGCCGTTCCAGAGCGACTGGCGAAGGCTCAACGCTATGCGCAGGCGGCGGATCGTCTGCGCTGTCTGACTGCCGGAGCGCTGTTGGCGGCGGCGCTGGATCGTGCTGGTATCCCCGCCAGTGCCAGGCAGTTCGGCACATCGACACACGGAAAGCCTGCACAGAACAAGCAAAAAGAAACACAGATACACATCA
>CALWWH010000087.1 GCA_944385195.1 uncultured Oscillospiraceae bacterium
TAGGCGCAGCGGGTGGGGCAGAAGGGAATGCCCACGTAGACCGACAGCTCCTGGGGCGTCGTGCGCGCCAGGGCGCGTACAGAGGCCTGCCCGCAGTCGGCGCACAGCGCTGCCCGTTCCGGGCTGACACGGTAGGTCTGGCGCAGCTGGCGCTCGGCCTGGCTTCGGCTCTTGCCCTCCAGAAGGGCGGCGGTGGCCAGCTTTGTAGGCCGCACGCCGGACAGGGCGCCCCAGGCCGGGGCCTTGGGCAGAAAGTGCAGGGCACAGTCGTAGTAGCAGCTTTGCAGCAGGCGGCGGCGCAGCCGCTCGTCATCGGTGAGCTTCATGCGCCGCAGAACGCGGTGCCGCTCCCCGCCGATGCACATGCTGGTCACGGCGCTGAGATAGGTTTTGCCGGCGCTGAGGGCAGAGCAGGCCCAGTCCTCCCCAGAGGCAGGCGGCTCATCGGTCATCACCGTGCAGACCGGCAGCTCCGGGAAGAGGCTCAGCTGCAGCTGCTCGATGGCGTAGCGGCTCTGGTGGCCGCGGAGGTAGAGCTTCATTGGAGGGCCTCCTGCACAAAGGGGTTGCCTGCCCGCTCGGCCCCGATGGTCGTGGGCGCCGAGTGGCCTGAGAGTACCAGCAGTTCGTCGTCCAGCTCCATCAGCCGGCGCAGGGAGGCGTCCAGCGCTTTGCGGTCACCGCCGGGGAAATCGGTACGGCCCACGCTGCCGGCAAAGAGCGTGTCGCCGGTGAAGAGCACGTCGCCGCAGCGGATGCAGACGGAGCCGGGGGAGTGGCCCGGCGTGCGCAGGATCTCGAAGGTGAGGCCGTCCATGGCCACGGCGCTGCCCTCGTCGTAGTAGCTCAGGGGCTGGGTCAGGTCCATCTTGCCCTGGTGCAGGGGGTTGTCCAGGTCCGCCGGGCAGACCCAGACGCGGACGCCCTCCCCCCGCAGCCCGTCCACACCGCCGATGTGGTCGTAGTGCATATGGGTGAGGAAGATATGGCGCAGGTTCAGGCCCTTCTGCTGCAATAAGTCGCGGATCTGGCCGGCGTTGCCGCCGGGGTCGACCAGGGCGGCGCTGCCAGTGGTCTCGTCCCAGATGAGATAGCAGCACACCGCCAGGGGGCCTACCTGCATGACCTGGAGCTTCATATCCATTCCTCCGTATCGATGATGAGCGTGACCGGCCCATCGTTTTGGCTGTATACCTGCATATCCGCCCCGAATTGGCCGTGCTGCGGCGGATAGCCCAGAGCGGCGCAGTCGGAGAGAAACTGCTCATAGAGCGGGATGGCGTGGTCCGGGCCTGCGGCGCGGATAAAGCTGGGGCGGCGGCCCTTCTTGGTGTCGCCGTAGAGGGTGAACTGGCTCACCACCAGCACCTGGCCGCCCACGGACTCCAGCCCGCAGTTCATTTTGCCGTTTTCGTCCTCAAAAATCCGCAGGCTGAGGCATTTTTCCGCGAGCTTGCGGCAGATCGCGGGGGTGTCCTCAGGGCTGATGCCCAGTAAGATGAGAAATCCCCGCCCAATCTGGCCCACGGTCTGGCCGCCAATGGCGACCGAGGCCGAGGCCACGCGAGTTAAAACAGCGCGCATGGTGTTTGTACCTCCTGTGTGGTAGTGGGCGGGCGCCTGCCCGCTCCGGCGCGCCCTCAGGCCCTGCCCCGGCGGATCTTGCGCACACCTTTGATGGTGCTAAGGCGCCTCTGCACCGCCTCCAGGTCGGCGGTGTCCCGGATCTCGAAGGTCAGCGACACGATGCCGCGGCCGTCGCCCAGAGAGCGGCCCGAGAGCTCGGAGACGTGGAGCTTTTGCCCCGCCAGAACCGTCGCCACATCCAAAACCAGGTTGTCCCGGTCACTGACTTCCAGCTCCAGCGAAGTGCTGAAGCGCTCGTCCTGGCTGCCGGACCAGTGAACCTGGACCCAGCGGCCGTCTTTGTTGTCCTTGGCGCCGGCCGCGTTGGGGCAGTCCTGCCGGTGGACGGAGATGCCAAAGCCCTTGGTGATGAAGCCGACGATGGCATCGCCCGGCACGGGAGTGCAGCAGCGGGCAAATTTGACCATGCAGCGGTCCATGCCCTCGACGATGACGCCCGATTCGTTCTTGCGGGCAGTGGTGTGGATCTGGGTGAGGAGCTTCTCATTCTGCGGGGGAGCCTTGTGCATCCGCTGCAAATCGTCGCGGATGCGGTTGACGGCCTTGAGCGCCGTCATGCCCCCGTAGCCGATGGCGGCGTAGACGTCTTCGATGCTGCTCTGGGAGAGCTTTTGCAGCAGCGCCTTCTCGATCTCGGGGTCTGAGAGCACCGAAGGGTTGTAGCCCGCGTGCCGCAGCTCCGACTCAAAGCTGGCCTTGCCGTGGGCGATATTCTCCTCCCGCCGCTCCTTCTTGAACCACTGCTTGATCTTGATGCGCGAGCTGTTGCTCTTGCACAGGTTCAGCCAGTCCCGGCTGGGGCCCTTGGCGGTGTTGGAGGTCAGGATCTCCACGATGTCTCCGTTTTCCAGGCGGGTGTCGATGCCCACCATGCGGGAGTTGACCTTTGCCCCCACCATGCGGTTGCCCACGGCGGAGTGGATGGCATAGACAAAGTCGATGGGGGTCGACCCGGCGGGCAGGCTGATGACCTTGCCCTTGGGGGTGAAGACGAAGACCTCGTCGTTGAACATGTCGATCTTCAGCGAGCTGATAAAGTCCTCGGCGTCGGTATCCTGCTGGTTTTCCAGCAGCCGGCGCACCCACTCATAGTCCTCCTCGCCGGTTTTGACCCCGTCTTTGTACTTCCAGTGGGCGGCAACGCCGTACTCCGCCACCTGATGCATCTGCCAGGTGCGGATCTGCACCTCGAAGGGGATGCCGTCCCGGCCGATGACGGTGGTGTGAAGGCTCTGGTACATATTGGGCTTGGGGGTGGAGATATAGTCCTTAAACCGGCCCGGAATCAGGTTGTACAGGTCGTGAACCTGGCCCAGGGCGGTGTAGCAGTCGGCAATGTCGTCGACGATGATGCGGAAGGCGTACAGGTCGTAGACCCCGTCGAGCTGCGCGTTTTGGTTATACATATTGCGGTAGATGGAGTCGATGTGTTTGATGCGCCCGTAGATGGTGCAGTGGATGCCCATGTCGGCCATGCGCTTGGTAAGCGTCTCCTGGACATTGGCCATGAAAGCCTCGCTGCTGGCCTGCTTGGCGCTGAGCTGATCGGTGATCTCCTGATACCCAACGGGGTCCAGATAGCGCAGGGAGATGTCCTCCAGCTCCCACTTCACGCGCTGCATCCCCAGCCGGTGGGCCAGCGGCGCATAGATCTCCATGGTCTCCAGGCTCTTGGAGCGCTGCTTCTCCGGGGTCTGGAACTGCATCGTGCGCATGTTGTGCAGCCGGTCGGCGATCTTGATGAGGATCACGCGGATGTCGTGGCTCATGGCCATGAACATCTTGCGCAGGTTCTCCATTTGCTCGTCGGCCTGGGTGGAGAAGTTCGCCCGGGTCAGCTTTGTGACGCCCTCGACCAATTCTGCCACCTTGGGGCCAAACAGTTTGGTCAGCTCGTCGTTGGAGGTCTGGGTGTCCTCGATGGTGTCGTGCAGCAGGGCTGCCAGAATGGTGTCCGGGTCATCCAGACCCATCTCTGCCACAATGGTAGCCGTGGCCAGGGGGTGTATGACGTAGAGAGAGACCTTATCTTTGCGGTAGAGTCCGTGGTGCTTGTCGGCGGCGAAGTAGTATGCCAGCTCCAGCGTTTCCATATCCAGACTGGGGGCATACCTGTGCACTGCCTCCTGCAGATTCTTATAATATACCGGTGCCAGATCCATGGACTGTCACCATCCTTTCTGCGCGTGCGCTTATGCCTGCCTTGCGAAGACGCGCTCGAGCCAGTTCAGGGACATCTGCGGCCAGGCGGCGGTGTTGGCACAGACGTGCAGGGGCGTTTGGCTCAGCTCAGGGTCGAAGTTCATCGCCACGCAGCGCTCGTCGTCGCTAAAGTAGTGAATCTCAAACTCGGTGTGGTATTTTTTCAAGGCCATGGCGTACTCCCAGGCGCTGCCGGGGGCGTCCTGGATGGTCTGCCACAAAAACGCGGGCGGCGTCATCTCGTTGACGGCCTTGTGGGAGGTCAGGGAGGGAATGTCGCCGAAAAAGCTGCCCGGCGCATCCAGCAGCGCCCAGCCGCCGACGGTACGGTTTTTGATGCCTTCCTCCATCTTGGCGCGGATCTCGGGCGGCATCTTATCCAGATTCTGCCCGAAGTCCTCAAAGGTCGTCGGCGTGTAGCCGGTGACGGTGGCGCAGACGGCGTTGCCGCCCTCGGGGACGCCGGTGCCTTCGCGGCTGATGGGCAGGTGGTAGTGGGTGGCGAACATAGTTACCACATGCGCCCCGGCGGAGAACCCATTGAGGACGATGCGCGCCGGGTCGACGCCATAGTCGGCGGCGTTGCAGCGGACTTCCCACACCGCCCGGGAGACCTCATGCAGCAGATCCGGGTACTTGCAGGCATCGCCGACAGTATAGTTGACCAAAAAGGTCTGATAGCCGTGAGCGTCATAGTAGCGGCAGATGGGCTCTGCCTCGGCGGGGCTTAGAAAGCGCATGGCGCCGCCGGGAAAGACCAGCATCGCAGGCTTCCCTGCGGCGCCAGCTCTGGCATAGACCTCCAGCGTTGCGGCGGGGTTGCTGTCAGAGATGGGCACGGTCTTTTGGAGGGTCAGTTTGGGCAGCATGGTTATTCTCCTTTGCAGTACGCCTGAAGGCGCATCATGATATGGGATGTATTCAGATCCACCCGGCCGTTGGTGGCCTTGATGAGAATCTCATATTGTTCCTGCTTGCGGCGGATGCCGAGTAGGCCGCACTCCTGGAAGACGTCCAGGCAGACCCGGGTGCGCATATAGCTTACCGGCTGGCCTGTGCAGCGGGAGAGCTTCCGGGCCAGGCAGTCCGGGTGTTCCAACAGGCTGCTGTCGATGGCGTTGGCCTTGAGGTAGCGCCACAGAGCCACGAAGTCCGCCCGGGACGGCAGCAATTCGGCTGCTTCGGTGGGCGTCAGCGCGCCCCCCTCCCGCTGCCGCTGGTAAAGCGCCAGCTCCGTCTGGCAGGCGCTGCGCTCAGCGTCCGCAGGACGCAGGTCGACCAGCTGCAGCTGCACGCTGCGCACGCCTCGGTAATCGTTGATCTGCGGCAGGCCGGCTACGTCGATCACATCGCCGGGGGCGACGCCGGCTTTGGCACTGGTCATGGAGAAGAAAATGGCGTTGATGGGCAGATCCCCCAGCATCAGGCGCATCCGCAGATGCTTGCCGCCGCCTACCTCACCGGCCTGGGATACTGACAGCCCGCGGATACAGACCATGGGCCGCGGGCACTCGGTGCCGCAGGGCTCCAGAGCCGACAGCGCCTCCACCTGCTCCAGGGTCAGCAGACGGGGATCGTCGACGCAGCAGTCCAGCTGCAATGCAGGCTCTGCGGCGCCCTGGGCGCGGTAGGCCCGCACCCGCTCGGCCAGGGCCTGGCGAAAGGCGTCGATGTTGTCCTTGCGGATGGTGAAGCCCGCTGCCAGCTGATGGCCGCCGTAGCGCTCGAGCAGCGGGGCCAGCTCCCGCAGCGCGTCGATGATGGGGAAACCGCCGTAGCTGCGGCTGCTGGCCTTGCCCACCTCCCCGTCCAGACAGATGAGGCAGGCGGGGCATTTATACTCCTCGCTCAGCCGTGAGGCGACAATGCCCACCACGCCCTGGTGCCAATGACTGTCCGCCAGGACGATCACGTCGGGCTTTTGGCTGCCGATCATCTTTCGCGCGGCGGCGTAGATCGACTGTTCGATATTCTGACGCTCTTTGTTAAGACCGCAGAGGGTTGTCGCCAGCGCTGCTGCTTCGATTGGATCGCTGGTCATGAGCAATTGCAGCGCTACAGGCACCTGCCCCATGCGGCCGGCCGCGTTGATGCGCGGAGCGAGGATGTAGCCGATGGTGGTTGTTGTGATGGTCTGGGCCGAGGCGCTGCTCTGCCCCAGCAGGGCCAGAATGCCTACCCGGGGGTGCTGCCGCAGGGCATCGATGCCTTGGCAGACAATGGCCCGGTTCTCCTCCAGCAGCGGCATGACATCCGCCACAGTGCCCATGGCCAGCAGGTCACAGAAACGGCCCAGAAGCTGCTCCTGCTCGCCCTCCACGGCGGCGGCCAGCTTGAAGGCTACCCCGACGCCGGCCAGGCCCTTGAAGGGATAGCTGTCGTCTGGACGGTGGGGGTCAACGACAGCGATGGCGTCCGGCAGCTCACTGCCGCAGGCGTGGTGGTCGGTGATGACCAGGTCAATGCCAATTTCGCGGCAGAAAGCCGCCTCTTCAATGGCGGTGATGCCGCAGTCGACGGTGATGACCAGGCGCACGCCCTCGTCCCTTAGCAGCTCTAGTGCCGCATTGGACAGGCCGTAGCCCTCGTCCAGCCGCCCGGGGATATAGCTCGTCACGTCCCCGCCGCTGCTGCGCAGATACTCCACCAACAGACAGGTGGCGGTGATGCCGTCCACGTCATAGTCGCCAAAGACACAGATGCGCTCCCGTCGCTCCAGTGCCAGCCGTACCCGGTCCCGGGCGGGGCGCATATCACGCATCAAAAGCGGATCTGGCAAGGGTGCTTCGACGCTGTGCAAAAACTCCATGGCCAGCGCCGGCGTGTCAAAGCCGCGGGCCGCCAAAATATGCGCCAGCAGTACCGGGATGCCCTCCCGCTGCAGCGCATCGACGGCAGCCGGAGCTGCGGTGCCGATCTGCCAGGTTGGATATTTCATGCCTGCGCCTCCCATGGACATAAGTCCCCAGTTTAGTGTTACCTTATATTATATCAAACACAGGCGCCGTTGACAAGTGAAACCTGGAAAAGGAAGAGTCAGGGCGGGTATTTTCCTCTCACGTCAACACTCAATCACAGCTTCTGGGCCAGCAGCCAGACGGTTCGCGGTATGTGATATAATCTTTAAATAATAGAGACAAAATAAATTCTATGAAATATATAAATACTTAGAAAATATTCTAATCCATTTCAAAAAAATTACAAGAGGCTACGTTTTGTGGTGCCGCGCAGGAGGGAGATGTTTTTTGAGGATACTGTCCATTTATCTTGTAATAGGATGTAAAATATCCTTTTTTCATTAAAAAACTCACTATTGAATGAAAATATCTTCGTTTTTTAATACCCAACCATTGACATCCTGGAAAAATCATGGTATACTAATTTTGTAAATGATAGGATCTTCAATGCTAGGAAAAGGGGGGGACAGATATAAAATCCCGCGGATCTCGATGGAATAAGAATTGGCTTGGACTTGGGGATGCCCTGCGGGCTCTGTCCCGCGGGCGAGCGCAGAGCGGGTAAGCAATTTGACGAAGTTAAGAAAGGGGATCTGTAATGAAAAACGTTTTTTCTGCCATTAAACAGCTGCTGTTTGGCCGGACCTGGACCACACTATTGGGGACAACAGATGAGTCCCGCGCCTATGCGCTGACGCAAAAGCTTGCAGCGGCGGGCATCCCCTTCCGGAATGAGCAGTTGGACGAGCGCAGCTTCTCTCTCAATACCCTTGCTGTGGGCCGTGCCGATGGAAAATCTGAGCTGGTTCAAGGCATCCGCCACATGACCGATCCCGGTCCAGAGGATGGCGCTGCCCGGAAGACCACTTACCTCGTCCGCGTGCAGCTGCGAAGCTTAGATCAGGTACAGCATCTGGCCCGGTGAACCGGTCAGCTGCAACTACATCAAAACCACTGGCGGCGTCGGCTCCGCTGCGGCGCAGCCAAGATGGCGTATCAGCAAAGGAGGTACAGTCAAATGATGGATAAGGGAATCATGGGCGGCAGCGCGATCATCCTCGTGCTCTCCCTGCTGCAGGAGCAGGAGATGTACGGCTATCAGATTGTGCAGGAGCTGGACGCCCAGTCGGAGGACTCTTTCCACTTGCAAGAGGGTACGCTCTATCCTCTGCTGCACTCCTTAGAGAGCGCCGGGCATGTGAAGTCTCGCGTGGAGTATATCGGCAGCCGCCCCCGCCGCTACTATCGGATCACCGACTCCGGCCGTGCCCTGCTGAAGGATAAGCTCCACCAGTGGGACATCATCACTACCATGCTCCGCCGCCTCAACCCCGACTGGGTCGACGAACTAGAGTATGTGTAAGCCTACTGGGAGCTGACAGGGGCTGACTCTGGGGCGCTTGGCCCTGCCATAAGAGAGTGCAGGGGCTGCTGCAAGGCCCCATAGGATCAGAGACAAGCAACACGAAAACCCGGTGCAGCTGTGACTTTTGACTCACGCTGCACCGGGTTTTTGCAGTAAATTTTCTAGTAAAAACCGGGTTTACCCTCCTTCAGGAAGAGATGCCCGAAGACGCCGGAGCGCAGACGCTACAGCTGCTGCATGATCTGCTCCGGCGTTTTTCCCTGCCGGCTGAGCTCCATGACGCGGTGCATGGGCCCGTCGGCGTGGGCAAAAAACTGCTTCAGCCCCCGGCAGAGGTAGTACTGCCCGGGCTCACCGTCCTCAGACAGGCCGAAGCGGTCCTTGGGGCAGCTGCCGCCGCAGCAGGCAAGCCACGGGCAGCGCCGGCACTCGGCCGTCAGGGCGCTCTGCTTGGCATGGCCGAACCGGAGCTGAGATTCGGACGCAGCGTAGGCCGCCAGGCGGCCCGATTGCAGATTGCCCAGCCGGTGTTCGCTGTCAACAAAGTGGTCGCAGGCGTAGACGCTGCCGTCCTCCTCCGCCACCAGGACGCGCCCGCAGCTGGGCGCCAGATAGCACACCGAGGGTACTCCTCCGGCCCAGACCCGCGCCGTCTCGGCAAAAAGCTGCACATCCAGCCTGCCCAGGTCGTGGCGCAGCCATTGGTCAAACACGGCGCACAAAAACGCGCCGTAGCCCTCGGGGGTCACGGAGATGGGGTCCACCGACCCGTCGCTGCGCCGAACCACCACGGGGATGAACTGCACCCAGCCGGTGTCGAAGCTGCGCAGCGCCTGGTAGACCTCCAGCGGCCGCCGGACCGTTTCGGCGTTCACGGTGCACAGCAGATCCGGCTGCACACCCGCGGCTTGCAGCGTGCCGATGGCCCGGCTGACGCGGGCGTAGCTGCCCTGGCCGCCCCGGTCGACACGGTTGCGGTCGTGGGTCAGCGCATCGCCGTCAATGCTCAGGCCCACGTCGAAGCGGTTGTCCTTTAGAAACTCCGCCCACTGGCGGCTTATGAGCAGGCCGTTGGTTTGCAGGTTGTTCCAGGCCTCCCAGCCCTTGGGGAGGTATTTCTTTTGCAGCGCCACCGCCTGCCGGTAGAAGTCCAGGCCCGCCAGGGTCGGCTCCCCGCCGTGCCAGACGAAGGACACCGTCGGGCCGGGGTTGCCCTCGATGGTCTGGCGGATGAGCTTTTCCAGCAGGGCGTAGCTCATCCGGGTCTGCTTGGCGTGGCTGGAAAACTGCCCCTTGTCCAGATAGTAGCAGTAGCGGCAGTTCATGTTGCAGCGGGAACCGACGGGCTTCGCGATGACCGCGAAGCCCGCAGAGCTTGTCTGTGCCATTGACTATTTCAGGTGCCGGTCCAGGAAGTCCAGGCACTTGTTAAAGGAGTCCATGGCCTGCTCCTGGCGGTACATGGGCTTGTCGTAGTACCAGATTCCGTGGCCCGCTCCGTCGTAGCGGTGGAACTCGTACTCCTTGCCCAGGTCCTTGAGCACCGCCTCCAGGGTGTCCACGTCCGCGGAGGTGGGGCTGAAGTCCTCATTGCCGAAGATGCCCATCAAGGGGCAGCTGAGCTTTGCCACCAGGTCGATGGGCGCGGACTTGCCGCTCTCGGCGTCCTCGGGCTTGTGAGTCACGCCGCCGCCCCAGCAGTCCACCGCCGCGTCGATGCCCTCCAGGGTGCAGGCGGCCAGGAAGGTGTGGCGGCCGCCGGAGCACATGCCGATGACGCCGACCTTGCCGTTGGCGGTGGGCTGACTGCGCAGGAAGTTCAGCGCGCCGTCGCAGTCGCCCATGACGGTCTCGTCCTGGGCCCCGCCGGCCTCGCGGGCCTTCATGGAGACCTCGCTGGGCGTGCCCTCGCCGAAGCGCTGGAAGATGTTCGGGCAGAGCACTCGGTAGCCGTGCTGGGCAAATCTCCGCGCACTCTCGCGGCAGAACTCGTCCCAGCCGGGCATGTGCGGGATGAGCAGTAGGCCGGGGAAGGGGCCCTCGCCCAGGGGGCGGGCGTAGTAGGCGTTGATGAGCTCGCCGCCGTGGCCCTGGATGCGAACTGTTTCAGCCAGCATTGCCTCGTACTTGGCAGTGTTCAGATCGTTCCACATGATTCGATTCCTCCTTGCGTTTATCTATTTTGATCCGGTGTTTGCCGTCCGCCACTGGGCGGGGGTGAGGCCGGTCTCTTCCTGAAAAATGCGGTAAAAATAGGTACGGTTGTGGTAGCCCAGCGCCTGGGCTACCTGGGCCACGGTCAGCTCCGTCTCCCGCAGGAGCGCCTGCGCCTTCTGGACGCTCATACCTTGGCCCAACTGTAGGATGCTCTTGCCGGTGCGGGCCTTGACCAGCTGGTTGAGATAGGTCGGGTGGTAGTGCAGCGCTTCGGCCAGCTGCTCCCGGCTGACGCGCCCGTCCCGCTCCCGGAGGTAGTTGCTCACGCGGGCCACCAGCATGTCCTCCGTGCGGCTCTCAGGGCGCATGTGCACCGCGTGATACTTGCCTGGGTCCTCGAGAATGCCAAACAGCCGCGCCAGATAGCCCCGCAGCAGCAGATTGCTCCCCGGCTGCTGCTGTAGCAGCTCCTCGCCCAGGCGATCCAGGAGGACCTGGGTCTGTTCCACGGCCTTCGGTGCTGCCAGGGTCGGGGTGAAGTCCAGATAGCCCCGCTCAAAGGCGGCGCTGCCGTCCAGCTCCTGGCGCAGGAAGCGGCGGATAACGCCATCGGCCAGTCGATGGCTGCCGTCGTCAGACTGGATCTCATCGCTGTCCAGCAGGTTGCGCAAAAACAGCGGGGACATGTTCAGAAAGACGATGTGAAAGGGGCTGTCGAAGACCTCCCAGTGCTGGGCGTTGCGCCCCAGCAGGCAGGCATCGCCCCGGCGGTAGTGGTACACACCCTGCTCGATGTGCTGCACCAGCTCCCCCTCCAGCCCTCTCCGGCGTGGGCGGGGCATTGCGGCCCGGCATCGTCCACCGGATCGACCGGGACACCTCGGGCCTCATCATTGCCGCCAAAAACGACTTCGCCCACCAAAAGCTCTCCGCCCAGCTCCAGGA
>CALWWH010000088.1 GCA_944385195.1 uncultured Oscillospiraceae bacterium
TCTCCCCCACCAGGCCCGCTGCGCCGATCTCGATATAGGTCCTGCCGCCGGGCAGCGGCTGCTGCGGCGCCCGGAAGCTGGTCACGTACCAGTACGCCCCCCGGTCAAACTGCGACCCGTCATGGCCATCCACTGCGTTCCAGGAGTGGGGAATGCTCACACTCTCCCAGCCCTCTGGCAGCGCCCCCGGCGCGGCGGTGCAGCTCTTTGAGAAATACCAGTTCCCCGATAAGTCTATGATCTGTCTCATATATTCGCAGCCTTTCTGTTTGAATCTCGTCAAAAATCTGATATTTAGCGTGGGCAGCCACTCTGTATTTGACACAGCAAAGGCGCGCCGCAGCATAGTGCAGCGCGCCCAACATTTAAATTATACCGCAAACTGTTTCTCCCGTCAAGATAAAACGGATGCAGCCAACGCATTTTCTGTGGATTTCACAAATTCTGGGCCCATATCTCGTACAATATTCCATATTGTCTTTTTGATATTCTCGTGCTATGATATAGACACAGAAAGGGTGATACCCGATGTACAAGTAAAAAAACAAACAACAGAAAGAGAGGTAGCCAATGATGTTAGATATCAAGAATTTAAAGAAATGACCCTTGATCGCTGAACGTAACGAGTCGATCAAGGGTCATTTCTTTTTCTCTGACATCATGATTTCTGTGTTTTATTTTTCAACGTAAAAAAGAGAGGAGTTTTCCTATGAATTTGTTTGAGAGAATCACAAAGCCGGGGGAAGTGATTGATTTTGAAACGGTGTATCGCGGCATACCGGAGCTGAACCCCGACTTGCTTCGCATTTTTGAGGATGCACCCCCGGCCCTTAAGGCGCGCATCATGGCGGATACAGAGGATTGGGAAGTCGTAGCGGGCGAGTGTGACAAACCGGGTCAGATTGTCCGGCTGGACTACACCACCGACGTGTACGAAGACGGTGTGGTTTACTCCAAATACTGCAACGTCTATCTTCCCTATGGATACGACCCCGAGGACAGGGATACACGCTACAACGTGATCTATTTCCAGCACGGCAACACCGGCGACCCGGAGGCGTTCACAGCGCCGGGCCTGAAGCTGCTGCTGGACCGGCTCTTCGCCCTGGAGGGCTACAAGCCATGCATCGTCGTGTTCACGACCTATTATTTTGATGTGACAAAAGATGTAGCCGAGCGCAAAAAGACCGGCAGCGTCCCCGCAGGCGACGGAAACTGGGAGGGAGTAAAGCCGAATTTCTGGATGGAAGTGACTCGCAATATCATCCCCGCGGTGGAGCTCAAGTACAACACCTATCTCACCGGCGCCTCTGACCAGGAGATCAAGGCCACCAGAGACCACCGGCTCTTCAGCGGCTACTCCAGAGGCTGCGTCTGCACCTGGTATATGTTCCACAACGCCTTTGAGTACTTCCGCTACTATATCCCCATGAGCTGTATCTGCACCGCCGGAAAGAGCGTGACAAATCCTGGCACTGAGGAGGAAGTAACCGCCTACCTGACCGCCCCGATCCAGGCGCATCCCGAACTGCCGTTTTTCATTTACGCCCTCAACGGAGGAGAACGGGACGTCCAGGCCATGAACCCGATGATGCGCTATCTGACCAAGGCCCCGGGCTTCTCTTTTGGCCAGGACCCAGAGAAAAACAACATTTACTACGCAGTTTCCAACTACTTCCACGCGGACTTCTTTGCCCCAGAGTATTATTTTAACGCCCTGCCGCTGATGTTCCGTTCCTGACAAAACCAATTTGACACATGGCCCCGCCTCCTCAAAAAAGGTGCAGGGCCATGTTTTTCGATATACAAGCATGGACATCCCGCCTACATTTTGCCCTATTATATCTCAAATTGTGTGCGTTTTTCAGCTTGCTTATCCTCTCAGAGCGTGTTAAAATCTTCACATACCAAACTGGGAGGAATCCATATGAAACGCATTGTCACCATCCAAGACATCTCCTGCCTGGGTAAGTGCTCCCTGACTGTGGCCCTGCCGGTCATCTCCGCCATGGGCGTGGAGGCGGCCATCGTCCCCACAGCTGTGCTGAGCACCCACACCATGTTCAAAAACTTCACCTTCCACGATCTGACCAATGAGATCGCCCCCATCGCCGCCCATTGGCAGCAGGAGAACATTACCTTTGACGCCATTTACACCGGCTATCTGGGTTCCTTCGAGCAGATTCACCTGATGCAGCGCTACTTCGAACAGTTCAAGACTGCCAGTAATTTTACCTTTGTTGACCCCGCCATGGGAGACAACGGCAAGCTCTACCCCGCCTTCGACGAGGTCTTTGCCCACGAGATGGCAAAGTTAGTCGCCATGGCCGATATCTGCGTGCCCAACCTCACCGAAGCCTGTATGATGCTGGATCTTCCCTACCGTGAGGTCTGCGACGAGACATACTACAAGGAAATCCTGCACCGGCTCTGCGATCTGGGCGCCAAAAAGGCCGTCCTGACTGGCGTCAGTCTGGAGCCGGGCCGTCTGGGCGTCATGAGCTTGGACAGCGCCACTGATAAGTTCTTCCACTACGACACCGAGCGCGTTCCCGCCGTCTACCACGGCACCGGCGATATCTTTGCCTCCACTTGCGTGGGCGCTCTGGCTCGCGGACTTTCCTTGGACGACGCCTTGAAGGTCGCCCATGACTACACTGCCCAGTGCATCCGCCTCACGCTGGATGACCCCGCCAAGCCCTGGTACGGCGTCAACTTTGAGCAGTGTATCCCCTATCTGCTGGAGCGCTTGAGCCAGTCCCTCGCCTGATCGACTGCCTCATGGCGCAGGCGCCAGAGGGCCGCGAGATTGAGCAGTGTCATTACCGCCATGCAAAAGTCTGTGAGGCACCATACCGCCTCTGCCCGCGCCAAACTTCCCGCAAACACCGAACACAGACACAGCAGCGCCGCGATGGACTCAGCCCGTCGCGGCGCTGTGAGTATTGTCAGCGCCTGCGCCGTGTAGAAATACCCGCCCAGAATGCTGGTAAAGGCAAAGACCGCCATGGCCGCCGTGATCCAATGCCGTGCCCAGGGGCCCAGTACCGCCGCCACCGAAGCTTGCACCCAGCCCACATCGCTCTGCCCACCGGGTGAGACCTCACAGAGCAGTAAGATCAACACCGTCGCGCTGCAAAGTACCAACGTGTCGATGAAGACCGACAGCACCTGGGCCATGCCCTGTTCCGCCGGATGGCTGCAATCCGCCGATGCCGCCGCTTGGGGCGCAGAACCCATGCCCGCCTCATTGGTAAAAAGGCCCCGGCGGATGCCGATGGCAATCGCGCTGCCGGCCATGCCGCCGCAGAAGTCATCAAAGGCAAACGCCTCCCTGAAAATACGGGCAAACACCTCCGGCAGCAGCTCCCATTTCAAAAAAACGATCGCCCCCGTCAGGAGTAAAAAGCCCAAAGTCATAAATGGCACCAGAATCTCGCTCCACCGGCCGACAGCATTGCCTCTTAAGCAGACAGCAGTCAAGGCTGTCAAGACCACAGCCACCAGCAGCGGCGGAACCCCATACTGCGACAGCGTCGATTGCAGCTGAAAGGCCTGCAAACTGTTCATCGCGCCGCCGAAGCAGGCCGTCAGCGCCAGGGTAAAGGCCACAGCAATACCTCGGCTGCGCATATAGTACGCTGCGCCGCCGACCCAGTGTCCGTCAACGCGCCTGCGATGGCGCACCGCCAGGACGTTCTCGGCAAAGGCGGTCGCCCCGCCGATGAGCGCCATGAGCCACATCCAGAAGGCCGCACCCGGCCCACCGATGGCAATCGCAGCCGCCACCCCGGCGATGTTGCCCGTCCCAACTCGCGCCCCGGTGGAAATGAGCATCGCCCGCAAGTTCCCGCCCCGTTTCAAGGCACGGATGCCCGCAGGAAGCCCGCGCAGTTGGATGCCGCGGGTACGGATGGTGAAGTACATGCCCGTCATGATCAGCAGCAGCGTCAGCGGCACGGCGTAGATAGCGTCGGTGATAGTCCTCAGGATGGTCATGCGATCCCCTCCACTCCACCCTATGCCCGTCCACGGCATAAAATACATCCCGGGATGGTCAATCTCGGTTCCGACTTTGAGGATTGTGCTGTGTGACAGGCCAAGAAACAGCCCCGGGAAACAAAATTGTTTCCTGGGGCTGTGGATTTGTTACTCGATGATCGCCTTATGGTAGACCTTCTTGCCCTTTCGGATCTTCAGGCCCGCTTTGAGCTGCTCGCTGGTATAGGTGGTGCCGATGTCAGAGACCTTTTCGTCGTTGACAAAGACGCCGCCCTGCTGGATCAGGCGACGGCCCTCGCTGCGGGAAGGGGTAAGGCCGCAGGCCAGGAGCAGATCCAGGACGCCGATGGCGCCGTCTGTCAGCTGCCCAGCGGTCAGAGTGGTGGTGGGCATGTCCGCCTCTGCGCCGCCGGCAAAGAGCGCGCGGGCAGCCTGCTGGGCTTTGTCAGCCTCCTCGGTGCCGTGGACCATCTGCGTCAGCTCATAAGCCAGGATCTCCTTGGCACGGTTGAGCTGGCTGCCCTCCCACTTGTCCATCTCATCGATCTGCTCCAGAGGCAGGAAGGTCAGGATGCGGATGCACTTCATGACATCGGCATCGCCAATGTTGCGCCAGTACTGGTAGAAGTCGTAGGGGCTGGTCTTATTGGGATCGAGCCAAACGGCATTGCCGGCGGTCTTGCCCATTTTGTTGCCCTGAGAGTCGGTCAGCAGTGTGATGGTCATGGCGTGGGCATCCTTGCCCAGCTTGCGGCGGATCAATTCGGTGCCGCCCAGCATATTGCTCCACTGGTCGTTGCCGCCGAACTGCATGTTGCAGTCATAGTGCTGGAACAGGTAGTAGAAGTCGTAGGACTGCATGATCATATAGTTAAACTCCAGGAAGCTCAGGCCCTTCTCCATGCGCTGCTTGTAGCACTCAGCCCGGAGCATATTGTTGACCGAGAAGCAGGCGCCGACTTCCCGCAAAAGCTCAACGTAATTCAGATTCAAAAGCCAATCGGCGTTGTTGACCATCTTAGCGCCGTCGGGACCGAAGTCGATGAACTTCTCCATCTGACGGCGGAAGCACTCGGCGTTGTGGTCGATGTCCTCCTTGGTCAGCATCTTGCGCATATCGGTGCGGCCAGAGGGGTCGCCGATCATGGTGGTGCCGCCGCCGATCACAGCTATGGGCTTGTTGCCCGCCTGCTGTAGGCGCTTCATCAGCGTGAGGGTCACGAAATGGCCCGCGGTCAGGCTGTCGGCAGTGCAGTCAAAGCCGATATAGAAGGTGGCCTTGCCGTGATTGATCATGTCGCTGATCTCATCCTCGTTGGTCACCTGGGCGATGAGGCCGCGGGCTTTCAGTTCTTCATATAGTGTCATTGTCTTGATACTCCTTATTTTTCATCAGAAACCTGATGTTTTTACTCATACTGATCCTCAGAATCCGAGTAAATGCCGCGTAACGCGTCCATATCACTGCCCCTCTCCGGAATGGTATCTCATCCACCACTGCGGCCAATCATTTCCTCGGCGCTGCGGCGGGTGGTCTCGGTGATCTCGGCGCCGCCAATGATGCGGGCCAGCTCTTCGGCGCGGTCTGCAAAGCTTAGCCGTTGGACCTTCGTGAAGGTACGGCCGTCGGCCTCGTGCTTGCTGACCAGATAGTGGTTATCGGCCCGGGCCGCCAGCTGGGGCAGGTGGGTCACGCAGAGCACCTGCTTGCTCTGGGCCAGGTCAGCGAGCTTGTCTGCAACTTTTTGCGCCGCGCGGCCGCTGATACCGGCGTCGACCTCGTCAAAAATCAGCGTGGGCACGGCGTCGTTCTCCGCCAGGACGTTTTTCATTGCCAGCATGATGCGGGCACGCTCGCCGCCGGAGGCAACCTTGCTCAAAGGCTTCAGCGCCTCGCCAATGTTGGCGCTCATGAGAAAGCAAACCATATCCGCACCGTTGGGGTTTGGCTCCACAAGGGTAAATTTACACTCAAACTGCGCCCGGGGCATATCCAGCTGGGTCAGCTCCGAGGTGATACGCGCTTGCAGCGATTGGGCCGCCGCTATGCGGGACGCATGCAGCGCTTTGGCCGCCTTTTGCACCGCCTCCAGCTGCTGGTTTTGCTTCTGCTCCAGGGCGGCGACCCGCTCCTCGGCAAAGACCATATTGTCCAGCTCCGTCTGGGCCCTTTGGTAGTAGTCCAGGACCTGCTCAACGCTGCCGCCGTATTTTTTCTTCAGCCGGTAGATGGTGTCCAGCCGGGATTCCACCGCTTCTAGCTCCCCGGGAGAGAATTCAAACTCCTCCCGCAGGTCCCGCAGCTCCTCAGCTGCGTCCTGCAGGTCATACATCAGGGCGTTGAGCCGCTGGCTGATGGCGCCCAGCTGCTCAGAGTAGTCCTGCACCCGCGACAGGCTGCGTACCGCCTCCGTCACCAAAGACACCGCCCCGTCGCTGTCCTCGTCGCCAAGGAGCGCCCCGACCGAGGACTGGACGCCGGACAGGAGCTTCTCCGCGTTTTCAAGGATGGTGCGGCGCGCCGTGAGCGCTTCCTCCTCCCCGGGCTGCAAGCGCGCCGCGTGGATCTCATCCACCTGGTGCTGCAGCATCTCGGTGCGGCGGAGCTTCTCGCCCTCATCCATTTGCAGGGCGCTGAGTTCTTTTCGAATGCTTTGCAGGGTCTCGTATTCGCGGCTGTACGCCTGGCGCACAGGCTCATTGCGGGCATAGCTGTCCAGCAAGGACAGATGCGTCACCTCGTCAAAGAGCTGCTGGGAGTCGTGCTGACCGTGGATGTTGATCAGCCTTAGGCCCAGCTGCCGCAGGATGGTCACCGTCACAGGCCGGCCGTTGACCTTGCAGACATTCTTGCCGTCAGAAAGTACCTGGCGGGAAATCATCAGCTCCTCAGGGTCATAGGGCACGCCTGTTTCGGCAAACCAGGGCAGCTCCGGCACTCCGGTGAATACCGCCGTAACCAAGGCCGCCTCGCAGCCGGTGCGGATCATATCGCGGTAGGCGCGCTCGCCCACGATGGCGCTGATGGCGTCGATGACAATGGACTTGCCCGCACCTGTCTCGCCGGTCAGGACGTTAAAGCCCGCGCCCAGCTGCAGATCCGCCTGCTCGATGACGGCAATATTCTCGATATGGAGCAGCGAAAGCATGGCCCTCTCCCCCGTTCTAGGTGTTAATCCAGCATCTTTTTGATCTCCGCGCAGAGACTGCTGGCCGAAGCCGTATCGCGCATGATCAGCAGCGTCGTGTCGTCGCCCGCCAGCGTGCCCAGCAGGTAGGGCAGCTCCATGCCGTCAATGGCTGAGCCCGCCCCATGCGCCAGCCCCGGCAGGGTCTTAATGACCACCAGGTTCTGGGCTGAGTCCACGCTGGTGACGCACTCGCGGAAAATCTTGTGCAGCCGCCCGGAGAAGGTACTGGCCGTCTCCTGCATACTGGAGGCGTAACGATGTTTCCCATTGGCGCTCAGTTCCTTATACACGCGCAGTTCTTTCATATCACGGGAGATCGTTGCCTGGGTGGTACTGAAGCCCTCGTTGGCCAGCGCCTTTTGCAGCTGCTCCTGGGTCTCGATCTCCTGGTTGGTGATAATCTCGAGCAGCTTGGCCTGACGTTTGGTTTTCATCGGAACACCTGCCTGTTCTTGAATTTATTGTTGAGCACCCGGTAGAAATTGGTATCCTTGAGCCGGATGAGCTGGGTGACCTCCGCCGCGCGGCTGATCTCCACCCGGTCGTAGGCGCTCAGGCGATACGCCCGGCCTCCGTCGGCAGAGAGATAGGCGCTTTTCTTGCCAATGGGCCCCACCTGCGCGGTGACCCGGCGGTCGCCGGAGAGGACAAAGCTCTTCGCCTCCAACGCATGGGCGCAGATCGGCGTGATAATCAAATTGTCTGCCGAGGGCTCGACAATGGGTCCGCCCGCCGACATGGAGTAGGCCGTGGAGCCGGTAGGCGTACTGACAATGACGCCGTCGCCGGAGATGCTCGTCATCGCCACGCCGTCGCAGAAAACCGCCACGGAGATGACCCGCGCCACCGCGCCCTTGGTCACCACTGCGTCGTTGAGCGACAGCTCACGGAATACCTCGCGGCCTGCACGATAGACCCTCACGTCGAGCATCATGCGCTCCTCAATCCGGAACTCGTCCGTCCTCAGGCGGCTGAGCAGCTCCATCTCGCCGCTCTCCAGCTCTGCCATAAAGCCCACATTGCCGACATTGATGCCCAAAATGGGCACGTGATAATGGGTAGCCTCCCGGGCGCAGTGTAAAATCGTCCCATCTCCGCCGAAGCAGAGCAATGCATCCGCGTCGGGCAGCGCACTGCGCAGGTCGATGAAGTTGAACTCCTGCGGCATCTCCGGGATCTGCTCTCCCTCAAAGGGCAGGGCAAAGACCGTCTCGATTCCCTCCCTCTGGAGGACCTCCCGGGCGTTGCGCAGAACGCGGAAGCCCTTGTCCCGATATGGATTTGGACACAGTACAACGCGCTTCATCCCGGACCTCCCAACGTTTCATGCGCCTGCGCCACCAGGGCAGGCACATCCCTCGGCGCGCTCTGGGCGCCCTTGCGCAGGTGCATCAAAAACTCGATATTCCCCTCTGGCCCCTTCACCGGAGAGAACGTGACGTTGAGCACCCCGAAGCCCAGGCTCTCGGCCATGGCGCAGGTGTTGCTGACCACATCGATATGCGTCTGAGCCTCTCGGACAACGCCCCTTTTGCCCACCTTGTCCTTGCCCGCCTCAAACTGGGGCTTAATCAGGCACAGGGCCTGGCCCTCCGGCTTGAGCAGCCGGGCAATGACAGGCAAAACCAGACGCAGCGAGATAAAGCTCACATCCACCACCGACAGATCCAGCAGTTCGCCCAGATCCTCAGGGGTAACATAGCGGATATTGGTCCGCTCCATGGTCACAACGCGGGGATCGCTGCGGATCTTCCAGGCCAGCTGGCCATAGCCCACATCGATGGCGAAAACCTTCGCTGCACCCTTTTGCAGCAGGCAGTCCGTAAAGCCGCCGGTAGAGGCCCCGGAGTCGCTGCAAACATAACCCGCGGGGTTGACGCCGAAGTCATGCAGCGCCTTCTCCAGCTTCAGGCCGCCGCGGCTGACGTAGGGGCAGACCTCTCCGCGGATCTCGAGGGACACCGCCGGGTCAAAGGCCGTGCCGGGCTTGTCGGCTCGCTGTCCGTTGACGAACACTTGCCCGCTCATGATGATGGCCCGGGCCTTTTCACGGCTTTGTGCCAAATTTTTCTCTGTCATCAGCACATCAAGCCTGACCTTTGCCATTGCCCAGCACCTCCTTTACCCGTCGTACCAGTCCATCGGCATCCATGCCAAGGGAGCGGTTCAGTTCTGAAATTGCTCCATGGGTGACAAATTTCGCCCCATGATTACAGCAAATGATTCTCTTTCCGCTGCCTGAAAAATGAGCGGCAACGGCCTCACCGACGCAACCGACGGCGACGCAGTCCTCCACAACCATCAGATCGCCCTCAACGGCATCCAATGCCGGCCAGTCCATAGGCGCAATCTGCCGCAGGCGCAAAAAATTGACCGCATAGCCCTCGCCTTGCAGCCGCTGCACCGCGGCCTGCGCCGGGCCGGTCATGGCGCTGTAGGTCACCAGCGTCAGCTGCGGATACTCCGGCTCCGGTATCTCCGCCAGCTCGACTTCGCTGCCCCGGGGGTAGCGGATGGCCACCGGACCGGTCAACTCATAGGCCGCGTAGTGCATCATGACCCGCAGCTCTTCAAAGCGCACCGGACAGAGCACCGTCATGCCGGGTACCTGCCGCAAAAACCCCACGTCGAAGGTCCCGTGATGGGTCTGCCCGTCATCGCCGACCAGGCCCGCACGATCTACGCAGAAAATCACGTGCTGCCCGCTGATGGCCACATCGTGTAGGAGCATATCATAGGCCCGCTGCAAAAAGGTAGAATAGATTGCCGCAAAGGGCAGCATGCCCTGGGCCGCCAGGCCCGCAGACATGGCCACCGCGTGTTCCTCCGCGATTCCCACGTCGAAAAATCGCTTGGGAAAGAGCCGGGAGAAATCATTCAGGCCCGTGCCGTACTGCATGGCGGCAGTAACCGCACAGATGCGCGGGTCACTCTCCGCCATCTGGCACAGGAAGTGGCCAAAGGCCTCGGAGAAGCCCTTGTGTTTTGCCCCGGACTCTCCGGTAGCGGTGTCAAACTTGCCCACACCGTGATAGCTCCAAGGCTTGCGCTCAGCAGGTTCGTACCCCTTGCCCTTGACCGTTAGCACATGCAGCAGCACCGGACCGTCTTGCTCCCGTGCAACCTGCAAAAGGTAGGTCAAGCGGTCTACATCGTGCCCATCCACTGGCCCGAGATAGCTAAAGCCCATCTCCTCGAAGAAGTTTGCACCCAGCAGCGCATTTTTCATCCACTGCTTGAGCTTATGGGTTGCCTGATACAGTCTTTGGCCACCGGGAGCCGTATTGGTAAATCTCTGGTACGCTTTTTTAAAGCGATAATACCCCGGCCGCATCCGCATCCGCTGCAAGTGGCGGGCTACCGCGCCGACATTGCCGGCGATGGAC
>CALWWH010000089.1 GCA_944385195.1 uncultured Oscillospiraceae bacterium
ACTCCCGACAGGACTACCGATGCCGTCTCGGCTCTCCCGCCCAGCGCCTGCATCTGTGCGCTCTGATGCCATCACTGAGCCCGGGCCGCCAGTTCGGCAACAACTATGCTGCTGACCTCCTCCCCGCCCTCGGCGGTGATCAGATAGCCCTCCGTCCCTCGTTCGAAGGTCAGCCGGGCCACATTGGGGGCCAATTCCGTAACCGGGACATCGGAAACACTCACATAACCAAAGTCGCTGCCGCTCCAATCCGCTTTGATGGGCAGGTCGGTACGGTTATCCAGCACCACGGCGCTCAGGTCTGCTCCAAAAGACGAAGGAGACACGAAACTGCCGCCTCCAATCATGGAGGTAACAGGCATACTTACCAGGCAGAGGAGCAGTAAAATGACAAGAGAGGCGATGTTCGCCTTGTTTTTAAGCTGCTGGACCAGGGTAAATCGGAACACATGGCCCAGGCCCGTGAACTCACGCCTCCACATGCTCTTCACCCACCTTTTCGACGAACAGCTCATGAAGCGAAGGCTCCCGGAGGTTGAAGGTGATGATGGTGATGCCATCCGCAATCAGGCGGCTCAACAGCCCATTGGCCTGCTGCTCGCCGCTAACACGCAGCTGATACTCGCAGGGTTTTTCGCTGTGCGGCTCAATGCCCGCGGCGAGAATCTGGGCGGTGATGTCCTGCTCGGTCTTCAAAGCCAGGTGCACTCGGCCATAGCTCTTCTTGATCTCGTTGAGATTTCCCTGCAGGACGGTTTTGGATCGATTGAGAATCGTAATGTCCGTACAGAACTCCTCCACCGTCGCCATCTGGTGGCTTGATAGGATCAGATACTTGCCGGCGTTGATCTCATCGCGGAGAATGTCTTTGAAAAGATCGGTGTTCACCGGGTCCAGGCCGGACATCGGCTCGTCGAGGATCAGCAAATCTGGGTTAGACAACAGCGCAATCAGGAACTGGATCTTCTGTTGGTTGCCCTTGGAGAGCTGATCCGCCAGCTTTGGCTTCTCGCGCTTTTTGCCCCGGACCGGCGGCGCAGGATATAGATACTCGGTGACCTCCAGGCGCTCGGCCCAGTTCCGGATTCGGGTTTTGGCGTCGCTGCGGCTGACACCCCGCAGGGAGGCAAAGTAGAGCAGCTGATCCATCAGCCCGTACTTGGGATACAGGCCCCGCTCCTCAGCCAGATACCCTACGTTGCAGCTGCCGGTGGTCAGCGGGCCGCCATTCCAGGTAACGCTGCCGCTGTCCTTGGCCAGCATGCCCAGAATCATGCGGATAGCCGTGGTCTTACCCGCGCCGTTGGTGCCCAGCAGGGCATAGACACCGGGCCCGGGCATCTCGAAGCTCAGGTGGTCAACGACAATCTTCTCGCCGTAAGACTTGACCAGCTCATTTACGATCAGACTCATGTGGAATTCCTCCTCTTATTCTTCCCAAAACAGCTCATCCAGCGTACATCCCAGCACTTTGCAGATGGCACGGCAGAGCTTGATGGTGGGGTTGTATTCTCCCTTTTCGATGGCGTTGATGGTCTGGCGGGAGACGCCAACTGCATCCGCCAGAGCCTGTTGGGACAGATCTTTTGCCGCCCGGGCAGCTTTGAGCTTCAGGTTTTTCATTCGCAGCCTCCGCGGCGGTCATAGAGATAACGGGCAAAATATGCCACATCCACGACCAGGAAATGCCCCGCCGCCAGAAGATAGATGCTCCGACCGCTGAACTGATCCCCATGAAGCCATGGCCCATCCTGGAAAAACAGAACGTTGCATAGATACAACAGCAGTATCAGCGTCGTAAGGGCTAAAAACCGGGGCCTGCTGGCTTTGAGCTTTAAGTATGCGTCGCCGCAGATGCAGATCAGCGCGTGCAGCGTCAGAGACAAAATCATACCTGCCAGCGCCACAGAGAGCGTCTCCAGAATTTCCCCGACAAACAGCTCTATCAACCCAAAGCCCAGCACAAAGGCCAGAAATACCCAAAATGCTGCCCGGTAGGCCCGCAGTTGCACCTGCCACTGGCGCTCGTCGTAGTCTGCCTTATCCCGGCCAGCAGCGGCCAGCACAACGGCAAAGGCAATCACAAGCAGTATAATCAAAATCCATGGATCCATAACTCTTCCTCCTCTTTCATCTAGGGCGGTCAGGACAGAGCTTTGCGATGCCATTTTCCCACATGATAGCATACATGAGCATGATATGCAAGTTAAATCCATCGAAAACGCACTGTCCTTCGACAAAAAGCTGCTTCTGCCAGGGGTCTGCTTTCAGGGGCAGGTGATGTAAGCAAAGCCACTGGCATCACTGGTATCAGTATATAGCATACTTGAAATTATGTCAATTATATTTGATATTTTGTCGTGTAAATAAAAAACATACCCGGTAAAATAGTTTGTTGATTTCTGTCGGCTCCGGTGGTATGATATACTCGAACATCCTGGAAAGGCGGTTTATGGGGATGAAAAAATGGCTGATTTTTCTTAGTATTTTAGCATGTATTATTCTTGAGCTGACCTTCCCCGCCCTGGCCGCAGATACAGAGGTCACGGTGCTCTTCACCCACGACCTGCACTCCCATCTGCTGCCCTCACTCAATGAAGACGGCAGTTCCTACGGCGGCTATGCCAGACTCAAGACCGCTATCGATGCCGAGAAGGCGCTGTACCCCGATGCGATTGTCGTAGACGGGGGCGACTTTTCCATGGGCTCGCTTTTCCAGGCGGTCTATGCCACTGATGCAGCAGAACTGCGGATCATGGGTGCCCTGGGCTACGATGCCGCCACCTTCGGCAACCACGAGTACGACTACCGTTCCAAGGGCCTGGCACAAATGCTCAACGCCGCCATCGACAGCGGCGATCCCCTCCCCGCCCTGACTATTGCCAATTATTTCCCGCCCATAGATGGCGATGCCGAGGCCCAAGCGGTCTGGGATGCCTTTGAGCGCTATGGCGTCGAGGATGAGTATCTGGTCATCCAGCGGGGCGGCGTGAATTTTGCCCTGTTTGGCCTGATGGGTAAGGATTCAGATGAATGTGCGCCCATGTCCGGTATGGTGTTGGGCGACCCCATTGCCACCGCCAAGGACATTGTCGAAACCATCGAATCTGAGGTGCCAGAGCCCCGTATTGTCATCGCCCTTTCCCACAGCGGCACCGGGTTCGATGAACCGGAGGACGAACGGCTGGCCGAGGAAGTCCCCGGCATCGATCTGATCGTCAGCGGTCACAGCCACACGACCCTTTCCGAACCTTTGCAGGTCGGCAGCACATATATTGTCTCCGCCGGAGAATACTGCCATAATCTCGGCCTCATCCGCCTTGGGCAGTCTGGTCAGGACGGCTGGACCCTGCTGGATTACGAGCTGATTCCCATCGATGATACCCTCGCGGAAGATCCCGCAATTTCCAAGAAAATTGAAGACTACAAAACGCTCGTCGAGCGAAGTTATCTCAGCCAATTTGGCGGCATGACCTTTGATGAGGTCGTCGCTGTCAATCCGTATGTCTTTGACTACAGCGCACTGAGCCTCCATCAGGAGTCCCCGCTGGGCAACCTGATTGCTGATAGCTACCGCTGGGCGGTACAACAGAGCGAAGGTGAAGCGTATTCTCCCGTGGATTTCGCCCTGACGGCCAATGGCGTCATTCGCGCCACGCTCCCCACCGGTGAGGTTACTGTGGCAGACGTTTTTAACGTCTCCTCTCTGGGCATCGGCGCGGACGAGGTGGCTGGTTATCCGCTGGTCTCGGTCTGGATCACCGGAAAGGATTTAAAGAATGCTTTTGAAGTCGATGCCTCTGTTACTGCTCTGATGCCCACCGCGCAGCTCTATTTCACAGGCATGGAGTTCCGCTACAACCCCCATCGCATGATCTTCAACAAGGTCACTGACTGCGCCCAGGTTCTGGAGGACGGTACACGGCTGGCCATTGAGGACGACAAGCTCTATCGGGTAGTCACGGGCCTGTACTGCGGTCAAATGCTGGGCAGCGTCAATGCACAGTCCTTTGGCATTCTCAACATCACGCCTCGGGATGCAGAGGGCAACGAGATCACGGATTTGGAACAATTCATCCTCCACGACTCAAATGGTGCGGAGATCAAAGAATGGTACGCCCTGGCAAGCTATTTGCAGTCCATGGGGACCATAACCGAGGCCTACAGCGCTCCCCAGGGCCGCAAGATTGCCGAGCCCAGCTGGAATCCCTATCACCTCTTGCGCGGGGCCAATTGGCTTACGCTGGTGGCAGTCGCGCTGGTGCTGGTAATCGTTGCAGTCATGGCCTTGGCGGTACGGAAAATCATAAAACGGAAGAAACGGACATGAAGAATCCACAAGGACCTGCTGTTACACTGGATACAGCAGGTCCTTACATTGTATGTACCGGGGCATGTGGCTTCTGCCGCCATAGGAAAAGGGCTCTGAATCTATCAGAGCCCTTTGAGCGCTTTATTTGTTCGCCTGGGAAATATCGGTACCGAAGTACTTAATGCTCAGTTCGGTCAGCTTGCCCTCCGCGCTCAGCTCGGAGAGCGCCTTATCGATGGCAGCCCGCAGAGTTGCAGTCTCCTCCCCCTTACGCATGGGGATAGCAACCTCCGTGGCTTCGGCGGACAGAGCTGCAATCTTCACATTTGCATCCGGATGAGCCTTTATGTAGTCGTAGTAGGTGACCTCCGCGTTCAGCGTTGCATCGATCCGCCCTTGGAGCAACAACTCAAAGGTCTGGTTCAGATCGTCGACACCGGTCACGTTGGCCCCGTATTTCTGTGCCTCCTGGGCGTAGGTGCTGGAGATGGTGTTGGCAGTATGCTTACCATTGAGATCCTCAAAAGACTTGATGTCCTCGTTGTCGCCGCTCACAACAATCGCCGTACGGTTATAGGCATATGGAATAGAGAAGTCATACTTTTCTGCGCGTTCTGGGGTAATGTCGACACCGTTGATCATGATGTCATAACGTCCTGTCTCAAGACCTGCCAGCAGGCCATCCCAGGCACCCTCTTCGAACTTTGCCTCGACACCCAGCTTTTGAGCAATTAGCTGGCCAATCTCGGTGTCATATCCAACAAGCTTGTCGGTCTCATCGTGGTAGGTCCATGGGGCCCAGGTGCCCTCCATGGCAATGATGATCTCACCTCTGGACTGGATTTGGGCAAGCAGGTCGCCGTCGGTAGAGGGCGCCTTGCTGCAGCCCACCAGCGCCAGCAGCAACAGGGCCGCCAGCAAAACCATGGTCAGTTTTTTCATGTTACTCTCTCCTCATTAATCAAAAATTTGGGGGATATATTTGGATTGCTGCGTCATATTGACCGCTGCGTCGGGATCACTCCTCTTTGCGGTCGATCATGCGCAGAAATGCCCGGACACGTTCTTCACGGGGCGACTCAAAAAATGCCTTTGACGGACCAGTTTCCAAAACCTTACCCTCGTCCATAAAGATAACGCGGGAGGAAACATTGCGTGCAAAGTTTGTCTCGTGGGTGACCACCAACATCGTCATGCCATCCTCGGCCAGCTGTTTCATAACTGCCAGCACCTCTCCAATCAACTCCGGGTCCAGGGCAGAAGTGGGTTCGTCAAAGTAGATGATCTCCGGGTTTGTGGCCAGCGCGCGGGCAATCGCCACCCGCTGCTGCTGCCCTCCGGAGAGCTGATTTGGATAGTGATCGTAGCGGTCAGAGAGTCCGACACGGTCGAGCGCCCGCTTTCCGATTTTGACAGCCTCGGCCTTGGGCATCTTACGGGCCACAATCAAACCCTCTGTAACATTCTGTAGAGCAGTCTTGTTTAGGAAGAGATTGTAATTTTGGAAGACAAAGGCCGTCTTCTTGCGCAAACGGGCGATGTCCTTGCGGGAAATATGCGCCAGGTCAAAACTCTCGCCATCGAACTCCATAGTACCCTCGTCGGCAGTCTCCAAAAAATTGATGCAGCGTAGAAGTGTGGTCTTGCCAGAACCACTGGGGCCGAGGATGGCAATCACCTCACCCTTTTCCACCTCGATATCGACACCTTTGAGCACCTCCAGGCTGCCAAAGGACTTATGAATGTTTTTGACACTAATCATGTATTTTCCCTCTTCTGATAGGCGCCAAACTTCTTCTCTCCGAAGCGTTGGACCTTGGTCAGCACAGTGGAGAATGCCAAGTAGATGATCGCAACGTAGAGGTAGATCTCCAGAGCGTTGTACTGGACGGCGATAATGCGCTTGGCCTCCATGAGCATCTCCGCTACAGTAATGGTAGAGGCCAAGGAAGTGTCCTTGACCAGGGAGATGAGGTTATTGCCCAGACTGGGCAGGGCCGTACGCATAGCCTGGGGCAGAACAATGCGGCGAATGATTTGCAAATAACTCATCCCCACGCAGTAACCCGCCTCCAGCTGACCCGCCGGAACAGCTTCCAGCGCCGCCCGGATGGTCTCCGCAGCGTATGCTCCGGTGTTGATGCTCAGCACAAAGACCGCCGCGGGAAAGGCGTCAATCAGCACACCCACACTGGGAAGACCGTAAAACACCAGATACAGCTGCACCAGCAGCGGCGTCCCGCGGATGAACCAAATATAAAACCGGGCAATCTGTTTTAGGCCCCTGATATTGGCAAACTGCACCAAAGCCGTAATAACCGCAATGATCATCGCCAGCGCAAAAGTGATGATGGTCAGCGGGACAGTCATGGTGACGCCTTTGACAAAAATGCTTAAAAATGAGTCCAGCCATTGCGGCAGAGCCACAGACATGCTCTGACCTCCTTGTCAATGTACTATAGAGCGGATCCATTATATAATAGTTTCTCTGGTAAATCAAGGGGATATTTTAATATACTAAATATTCAAAAACTCAGGTAAAATCGCGATGGCCCTTGCGTACATCCCGCTGGTGTAAACGGTATTGGTTCAGCTCTTAAAAAAAGACTGCTGCAGCGCAGCAGTCTTTGGATGTACGCAATTCACTTACTCAGAGCCTCGTCGATGGCCTTAGCCGCCGTCTTGCCGGCGCCCATGGCCAGGATGACAGTGGCAGCACCGGTCACAGCATCACCACCGGCGTAGACACCCGGCTTGCTGGTGGCGCCGGTCTCCTCTTGAACGATAATGCCGCCGCGGCGGTTAACCTCCAAGCCAGCAGTGGTGTTCTTAATCAGCGGGTTGGGGCTGGTGCCGATGGCAATGATAACAACATCAGTATCCATGACAAATTCGCTGCCCGGAATTTCTACAGGGCGGCGGCGGCCCTTCTCGTCCGGCTCGCCCAACTCCATTCGGATGCACTCGACCGCAGTGACGCAACCATTCTTGGGATCGCGGGGATCGTCCGGGTTCTGATAGCCCAGGATGCGGACGGGATTATTCAGCAGCTTGAACTCGATGCCCTCTTCCTGCGCGTGCTCGACTTCCTCGCGGCGGGCGGGCAGCTCCTCCATGGAGCGGCGGTAGACGATGCTGACCTCGGCGCCCAAGCGCAGTGCTGTACGGGCAGCATCCATTGCAACGTTGCCGCCGCCAACAACGACGACCTTACCGCCCTTCCAGATGGGCGTGGCGCTATCGTCCTTGTAGGCCTTCATCAGATTGCTGCGAGTCAGGAACTCATTAGCAGAGTAGACGCCCTTCAGGGACTCTCCGGGAATGCCCATGAAGTTGGGCAGACCCGCACCGGAGCCGACGAAGACAGCCTCGTAGCCATCCTCAAACAGCTCGTCGATTGTGATGGTCTTGCCAACAACAACATTGGTCTGGATGTCGACACCCAAAGCCTTCAGCGTGTCTACTTCCTTCTGAACGATCGCCTTGGGCAGACGGAACTCGGGGATACCATAGACCAGAACGCCGCCAGCCAGATGCAGCGCCTCAAAAACAGTGACGGCGTAGCCCTTTTTAGCCAAGTCACCGGCACAAGTTAGACCAGAGGGGCCGGAACCGACCACAGCAACCTTGTGGCCGTTGGGAGCCGGACGGACAGGGGCCTCGGTGGCGTGGTCGTTGTGCCAATCGGCGACGAAGCGCTCCAGGCGGCCAATGCCAACGGGATCACCCTTCTTACCGCGGACGCACAGAGCCTCGCACTGGCTCTCCTGCGGGCAGACACGACCGCAGACAGCGGGCAGGCTGGACGCCTGGGCAATGACCTGGTAGGCGCCCTCAAAGTCACACTCCTTCACCTTGGCAATGAATTCGGGAATGTGGATATTGACCGGGCAGCCGCTAACGCAGGGCATGGCCTTGCAGCCCAGGCAGCGGGCAGCCTCGTCCAGGGCTGTGGCCTCGTCGTAGCCCAGAGCGACCTCACTAAAGTTGTGAGCGCGAACCTCGGGCTCCTGAGAAGGCATGGGATTTTTGGTCAGAGACATATTGGCGGCCATATTACTGGACCTCCTTCTTAAACAAGTTACAAGTTTCCTCATAGGCATGGCGCTCAAAATCACGGTACATCGTGCCGCGGGCCATGGCCTCGTCAAAGTCGACTTCAAAGCCATCGAAATCCGGACCGTCGACGCAGGCGAACTTGGTGACGCCGCCAACCGTCAGGCGGCAGCCGCCGCACATACCGGTGCCGTCGATCATGATCGGGTTCATGGAGACGGTAGTCTTGATTCCAAAGGGGCGGGTCGTCGCAACGACAAACTTCATCATGATCAGCGGGCCAATGGTGATGACCTCATCAAAGGTCTCGCCGGCTTCCAGCATCTCCTTCAAAGGCAGGGTAACATTGCCATGGCGGCCGTAGCTGCCGTCATCGGTCATGACGGTCAGTTTCGTAGACGCAGCCTTAAACTCGTCCTCTAGGATCAGCAGATCCTTGCTGCGGAAGCCAATGATGCTGTGGACCTCACAGCCCATGGCGTGGAGCTTCTCGGCAATGGGCAGGGCGATGGCACAGCCGACGCCGCCGCCGACGATGCAGACTTTCTTCAGACCCTCGACCTCAGTGGGCTTGCCCAGCGGGCCGACGAAATCCTGAATGTACTCGCCAGCTTCTTTGTGGTTCAAAGCCTCGGTGGTCGCACCGACGATCTGGAAGATGATGCGAACCGTACCCTTCTCGCGGTTGCAGCCAGCAACCGTCAGGGGGATTCGCTCTCCATCCTCGTCCACACGTAGAATGATGAACTGGCCAGCCTCGGCCTTGCGAGCCACCAGCGGAGCACTGATCTCCATCATCGTTACAGTGGGATTGAGGACCTTTTTGGAAACAATCTGATACATGTATGGGTGCCTCCTTCGGCGAAATAAACTTTAAAGGCGTTTTCCACCGTTCATACTATCACAGGCATCCACAAAAATCAACAGGAAAGAGCGATTTCCAGCAGTTTGACTTGCACCTGACTCTATGGCATGGTACAATTGAGTAGAAACGGAGGGATGGCAGTGCGATACCTGTGCATGCTTGGGTTTTCCTATGCGGCAGCAACCTTCTGCTGTGCCTATTGGCTGCCCCGACGCTTTTTGCTGCCGGTGATGGCACTGCTGGCTGTCGGTGGGATTGTCTGTCTTCTGCTGCGGCGCCGGAATATTGCCAAGCGCCCCCTCCTGCGGATATTTCTCTGCACTATCAGCGCTGTCATCGCAGTGGGCGCCTATGGACTGCATTGGATCTGCACCGTCTCCCCCGCCCGTGCGCTGGATGAGAGCATCGTTGAAGCTTCGGTGGAGCTGCAGGAATCCCCGCGGACCTCTGCCTATGGCTATGCAGCGCTGGGAGACCTCCGGCTGGAGGGGAAACGCTACAGCGTCCGCGTTTATCTACAGACAGATGAGTTCCGCGCCGGGGATGTGCTCAGCGGGACTTTCCGGCTGAAACTGCCCTCCGACGAGACGGAAGACGGCATGGAGCCGGGTTATCTGCGCTCCTGCGGGGTGTACCTTACTGCTTCTCCTAGAGAAGACCTGTCGCTGTACCGCCCGGAACAGGTTTCAGTCCGTCATTGGCCCGCTCTGCTGCGGCAGCAGATCACCGCTGTCTGCGATCGGGCCTTGAGCGCAGACACGGCCCCCTGGTTCATTGCTCTGCTGACCAATCAAAATGACCGCTTGAGCTATGCAGACAAAAACGACCTGAAGCTGGCAGGGCTCTACCAGTGCCTGTGCACCTCCGGTATGCACATTAATGTGTTGTTAGGGCTCATTTCCGTCCTCTGTCTGCGCAACCGCCGGCTGGCAGCCTTTGTCGGCCTGCCAATCTGCCTGTTTTTCTGGGCCATCGCCGGGGGCACCCCATCGGTCAGTCGCGCAGTGGTCATGCAGGCGCTGCTGCTCCTGGCCCCGCTCCTGCGTCAGGATAACGACACCCCGACCTCTATGGCCTTAGCGCTCCTACTGATGGCCATCCGACAGCCGGACAGCATGGCTCACATGGGGTTACAGCTGAGCTTTCTCTCCGTGGGCGGCATCACCCTGTTCTCCCTGCCACTGTACCAGAGAATCCTGGGGCTGTTCTCCGACACACTTCTGCCTGACAACCGCTTTCTGCGGCACGTTGTGCTGGGCACAGTTTCCTCCTTTACCACCGCCCTGGGCGCACTGGTATTCACCACCCCGCTGCTGGCCTGGCACTACGGCGTCATATCCCTGATCGGTCCAGTGGCAGGTCTGCTGACCTTGCCCGTCGTGACGGTCTGTTTTGCAGCCGGGCTGCCGGTGACGCTACTGCTGCTGCTCCTGCCCCAGATGGATTGGCTGGCCATGCCCCTGGAATGGCTCATGCGATATGTGATTACCCTAACCCACTTGTTTGCCGACCTGCCGGCGCTGTATACCAGCTCCGTGATCTGGATCGTTTGGCTGATGGGATCCTACTGTCTTCTGCTTTTGTTCCTGACGGGAAAATGCAGCTGCGGCAAGGCCGCCATCGCGCTGGTGCTGAGCTTTTGCCTTGCTGCGGGCGGACGCTTTCTGTGGCTGCGGCTGGACCGGAGCGATTTTCGTGTTACCATGCTGGATGTGGGACAAGGGCAGTGCCTAATTCTTGAACTGGGCGGGCGAGTCTGCGTCATCGACTGCGGCGGCTCGAACCCGGACTATGCCGGCGAAGAATGCGCCCGCTGGATGCTCAGCCGCGGCATCGACAGCATCGATGTGCTGGCTTTTACCCACTATCATACTGACCACGCCGGTGGAGCTGGGCAGCTGCTCTCTCGGGTGGAGGCGGAGTTGGTGCTACTGCCGGAGATTCCCGACGAAACGGGAAACAGGGCACTCATCGAAGCCCACACCACCAGCCAGAACTACATCACCGAAGACGCTCGCTTCTCATGGGACAGCAGCTGCATACAGGTCTACACACCGCTGGACCCGCAGACAGACAACGAAGCCTGCCTGAGCTTCCTGTGCAGCAACGGTCAGACGGATCTGCTGGTCACCGGCGACATGAACTATCTAACCGAGGTGGCGCTCTGTACCCGGGCGGATCTTCCGGCTCTGGAATTCTACGTAGCCGGGCATCACGGAAGCAAGAATGCAAACTCTTTGACGCTGCTGGAGCAGACGCACCCGACCTTTGTCCTCGTCTCCTCCTCCGACCAGTATGGTCATCCCCACGCTCAGGCACTCGATCGCTTTGCCTCCGTCGGTGCAGCGGTATTGCGCACCGACGAACTGGGCACCATCACCATCAAGAGGTAACTACATGGCAACCGACACTTTTTCCGCACTGAAAACGGCACTCAAGACCGGGGCCCTGGCCCGGTGCTATATCTTTCACGGCGAGGAAGCCTACCTGCGGGAGCACTATACCCGTCAGCTGCGGGCGCTGATCTGCGACGGTCCCGCTGGGGACTTTAACTATCACAAGCTGGCCGCTGAGGGGCTGACGGCCCAGACAGTCTCAGACGCTTTGGAAGCAATC
>CALWWH010000090.1 GCA_944385195.1 uncultured Oscillospiraceae bacterium
TCTCATCGGATGTGAGAAACAGGCGGGCCGCAGCTCATATGTACGGCGAAAGGAAACTCCGGCTGGCCGACCGCACCGTAGGTGCTGCCGCGGGAGTTTTGGCACGGCGCGCAGGAGATGCGGGCTGAAAAGGGACAGAGCCGGACGGGAGGGCACGCCCCCCTCAGGATTCGGACGGGCTGGAGATGCTGCGGCAGTGGGTTTCCGTGATAAAAAGTGAGAACACAAATGCGATTACCGACAAAATCACAGCGAAGGTAAAGGCATACCGATACAGCGCTGCACCGGAGGCACCGGCCAGGCTGACAGTATCAATCAGTTTTCCGCAGATGATAGGGAAGATCGCACCTGCAGCCATGCCGATCATATTGCAGGCACCCACGGCAGTTCCCACATAACGGGAGTCGCTGTATTCCCGTGCCAGACTGAAAAACAACGGGAAGGAGCCGCTGGACGCACCCATGAGGACCATGGCCGCTGTCATGGCGGGGCCGCCGTGCAGAAGCCCGCTGCCATAGGTAATCAGTATCCAAATCAGAGCGGTCAGCCCACTGATAATCAGGACCAGCGGCTTGCGCAGGCGGATGCGGTCCGAGAGCACTGGGACCAGCAGGTAGAAGACCATCATCCCCACCATCATCCAGCTGGTGTAAGAAGACGCCTCCACATTGCTGTAGCCGAAGGTGTCCCGAAGATAGGAAATCCCCCAGGTTCCGCTGAACATCTGGTAGATCCCCATTTGAATCAGCATGATGGGCAGAAGGCAAAGGATCTTGCGGTCTTTGAAGATTGTTTTCAGCGGCGCAAAAAAGGAGATCAGGCCGGGAGCAGCTTCTTTTACCGGAACGGACCGGGCAGAGGTACCGGGAGTATCCCGCAGAAAGGCAAAGCAAAGCACTGCCATCAGGAGTGTCGCGGCGGCAGCGGCTCCGAACACAAAGCGCCAGCCCAGGTAACCTACCAGAACGGCAAGCGGCGTCTGGGCAAACAGCCCTCCCAGATTGCCGAGGGTACCCGCACAGGCACTGGCGGTGGCGATCTGGTGCGCCGGAAACCATGTGGCGGTAATTTTCTGGGTACAGACCACCGGCGAGGAGATTCCGAACCCCACCAGGAAGCGGCCGACGCAAGCGATTGTAAAGTTGGGCGCTATCGAGAAAACCACAGTTCCAACAGCGGTAATCAGACATCCCAGGGAGACGGTTTTTCGGACCCCCAGCGTATCTGCCAGGATTCCGACCGGAAGCTGCATCAGCACATAGGGATAGAAGCAGATGGCACTGAAGGTTCCAAAAGAGGTGGCCGACATGGCGAAAGTCTCTGACAGGTCCGCCTGAATGACGCTGGCAGACATTCTATGAAAATATGTGAAAAATGTTGCGAAGCCAATGACCAGTAGGATGACCCAGCGATAAGAGCTGCGGGGACTGGCCGGACATGTGCCCTGCGTTTTTTGCATGATGTGGCTCTCCTTTTTCGTATAAACTGCCGTCCAGGCAGACCGTATGCGGCCCGCCTGGACGGCAAAGGGTCTATGGAATCAACTCTTTTCCGCAGTTATATCTGCGCTGCCATCGCTTTTAAAACGCTTAAAGCCGATGAGTACCGTGGGAAGAATGACCAACGGGATACAGATATAGCCGATGAAGGAATAACCCTTGTTCAAAATTGCCAGCAGGCCGAACTGTGCCACCAGGAAGCCGACGATCATCACAACAGCATTGCAGAACGCCCGGCAGGCAGTCATGCTCTTGAAGCGGTTGCCGATGATCTTTTCCAGCCGCGCGGTCAGGGAGCTGGAGCAGGTAATGGCGGTGGTGACCAGCGCCAGGAAGAGGGCGGCGGAGTAGGCGACCTGCAGAAGGGGATTGTTGAACTGAGAGATGATGTTGAAGGTGGGCAGATTGTCCGTCACACAATCGGGATAGTAGCACAGGAGCATGATGGTAGTAATCATCATCATGGACCCATTCAGAATAAATCCCCAAATTCCGGCCCAAATGGTGCTTTTACGGTCCGGAAGGGATTCTGTCAGACTGTGTGTGGTGGCAATGCACGCGCACTGGAAGGAGGCATAGAGGATTGCGCTCCAAAGAGCGGAGCCAAAACTGCTGCTCTCCCAGTTGGAGACAATTTTCGACAGATTCTCCGTGCCGGCGGAGATTCCGGCCACAGAGGTAATGATCAGGCAGCCGATTAGAACCACGCTTAAAAGCGTGCCCATTTTCAGCAGGAAGCCGGTACCGAACATCGTCAGCAGAACGATGATCACTGTGAAAATGGCAACTGCCACAATGTAAGGCATGGAAACCCAGCCCTGAATCAGATTCCCGGCGGAGGAGTATACAATGCCGAGGGCCATGATTACATCCACCACAAACATGATCTCAAACACTGTGCACCAAAGCTTCTCGTGCGGCCGGTAGAGGACATTGCCGAAGGAGCGGTAGTCATAGACCTTGTTGGAACGGCAGATTTCCCACTGAATTGTACCGACAATGCACATAATGGCAAGCGCGATCAGCGGCATAAAGATCGCCCACGCACCGTAGCGGACATAGTAACTGGCGGCGAGAGTTCCTGTGGCAAAACCTCCGCCGCAGTGACTGCCAAACCATACAGCAGCGACGCCAAAGCCGGCTTTTGAAGATCTGTTTTTCATAATTTCCCCCTTAAAATCCACTCCAAAAAGAGCTTAATGCAGGTTTTGAAATACTTCAGAACCCCAGTGCGCTAAGGAGCTATCAGAAATAGAACACATCACCTCGCACAATAAAGATTGGAAGCAGGTAAAATTATGTATACATTTTTGAAAGAACTATGAAAAAAATCCAGGAAACAAGGCTGAAAAACAATTTGCTGGAAAGATCCAGACTTTATAGTATACAGTATACTATAAAAAATTGAATGTCAAGACAAAAAGTGTATTTAAATAAAAAAATATTTATTTAACGATAAAAATATAACAAAGTAAACAAAATATTATAATGTTCCTATTGACAAATCTTTTTTCAGGAAGTATATTGTATACAACAAATGCGGGGTGTAAAAATGAAAAAAATAAAAGAGGAATCTACAAATTTGGCCACTTTTGCCTATGAAGAGATTAAACGCTGCATTATTCATGGAGAGTTTCAGCCGGGAGAACGGCTGACAGAGCTGGGATTGACAGAGAAACTGGGTGTCAGCCGCACGCCGGTCCGCGAAGCTCTCCGCCGCCTCAGCTATGAGGGCTATCTTACCCAGCTTTCCAATGGCGGATACGCGATCTTCCAGCTGACCAAGGGTGATATCGTTGAGATTCTGGAGGTGCGGCGAGCATTGGAGAGTGAAGCTGCACGACTGGCGGCTGAGCATATCACCGAGCGGCAAAGGCACGAGTTGGTTGAGAATTTCCAGCGATATACGACGCTGAATGAAATAGAGGATAGTGAGGAACGGAAGCAGGTATTCATGCAGCTGGATATAGAATTCCATGACAAAATTCTGAAGATCGCCGGAAATTCCAGAATTATAAAACTGGAGGACTCCCTGAAAGACAGAATGTTCCGCGTTCGTCTGGCATTCGCCTCTGAGGGGGACCGAATCAAGGAGTGTGTTGAGCAGCATCGGAATATTTTGGAGGCAATCACATTCAAGGATGCAGAGGCGGCAGGTTTCTATAGCCGCGACCACTTGACAAGGATCGAGAGATTGATTGATCAGCTTTTGTGAGAGCAGTACGCCTGCGGAACCCCGCACTTCGGGGATTCCTGACTCTGGCACAGCAAATCCAGCCCACAACGCGATGAGGTAACATTGAAAGGGGGAAATTTCTTTGTCGGCAAAAATGTTTATGAAAGGAAATGAGGCGATCGGTGAAGCC
>CALWWH010000091.1 GCA_944385195.1 uncultured Oscillospiraceae bacterium
TGTCGAGTGCGCTCGGTTATTTGAAAAAGTAACCGGGTGCTTTTTTGTGTTTTTGAAGGGGTACAAAGCAATTTTATGTGACTTTTATCCATGAGTAGCGGGGAGGGCTTTCGGGCAACGCATGATCTATATTTCTACCGTAAAATGGGAGCGTCCACCGCCCCATCATACCAACTGAATTTTATTGTATCGTCATCGGAGGACGGACCATCGCAATGACCGGTTGAGGAATGATTCAACCATAGTCGAGGAAGAGTCGGGTGCGCCCAGTTGCTGGAATATTCGGGTGCATTTTTTATTTTCAAGAAAGGATTTGATGACCTTATGAAACTAATTCTGCAATTTGTAAAGCCGCATTGGAAATTATGTTTGGCAACCATTCTGCTTTTGATTGTGGACGTAACAGGCGCCCTCATCATTTCCACCTTTGCTGCGGAAATGCTCAACCTGGGGACCTCTGGCGCTTCTTTTGAAATACTGCTCAGCACTGGTGCAAAAATGGGGGCAGCCTCGCTCATCTCCAGCGTCTGCGCTATTTTGGGCGGTTATGCCTGCGCCACTTTGTCTGCATGTGTCGGCAAGGATATGCGTGTAGCTCTCTATCAGAAATCCCTCAAGCTCTCCATCTATGACTTCCGGCACTTTGGCACTGCGTCCATCACCACTCGGACGGTGTCCGATATTACCACCATCCAGTTTGCACTGACCAGCTTCATTCAGATAGTGTTGCCGGTTCCGGTAATTTTTGTCGTCGCCCTGACGCTGGCTTTCCGCCTGGATAAGGAAATGGGCTTTATCTTATTAGCTGTGGTAGCGGTGGTTTTTGTCCTGGCACTGTTTATTATGAAAACCGCCTCTCCGCTTTTCCGAAAACTGCAAAAGTTGCTGGACCGGATGACCACCATTCTGCTGGAAAATATCACCGGCGTTCGAGTCGTTCGTGCCTTTAACAATGAAACCAGGGAAGAAACCCGCATGGGAACGGCCTTCTTCAATTACGCCCAGACATCGATTAAGGCCAATCGCCGCTTTGCCAATCTGGACGGACTTTCCTTTCTATTTATTAATCTGTTTATCGTGATTGTATACTGGCTCAGTGGTGGCCGGATCAGCGCTAGAGTTCTTCAGATCGGTGACATTACCGCCATTATTGGATATGCGCTGATGGTGCTGTATTTTTTGATGATGGCCCAGATGGTCATTTTGACGATGCCCCGTGCGCTGGAATGTTGTGAACGTGTCCGCTCCGTTTTAGAGCATACGCCGGAAATCCAGGATATGGTTTCTGACGAGCCACAAGTATCCGGCGAGCAGAACGACGAGGTCTTGGCCTTCCGTGATGTTTCCTTCCGCTTTGCCGATGCGGAAGAAAATACACTCAGCCATTTGAATTTTGTTTGCAAGCGGGGCGAAACCACCGCCATCATCGGCGGAACCGGCAGCGGCAAATCTACCGTCGCATCTCTAATTTTACGCTTCCACGATGTAACCAGTGGCGCGGTCTGCCTGAACGGTACGGACATCCGGCAGATGACCCAGCGCTATTTACGGGATCATTTGGCCTATGTGCAGCAGAAGGCATGGCTGTTTTCCGGCACCATTGCCAGCAATCTTCGGTACGGCAGCAAAGAGGCCAACGAAGAAACCTTGATGCACGCCGCCGAAGTGGCCCAGGCAGGCGACTTCATTCGTTCGCTGCCGAACGGGCTTAACTCCTTTGTGGCACAGGGCGGCACCAACTTCTCCGGCGGACAGAAGCAGCGCCTATCGATCGCCAGGGCCTTGGTAAAAAAGCCGGAACTTTATATCTTTGACGACAGCTTCTCGGCGCTGGACTTCAAGACAGACGCGGCGCTGCGGAAGGCGCTGGCAAAAGAAACAAAGGATTCGGCTGTGCTGATTATCGCCCAGCGGGTCAGCACCATTCAGCATGCGAATCAGATTATTGTTCTGCATGAAGGGCAGATGGCAGGCATCGGCACCCACGATGAGCTTCTGGAAACCTGCCCGGTCTATCGGGAAATCTACGAATCGCAGACCAAGGAGGCACAGGAAGAATGAACCAGATTATAAAAACACAAAACAGTCAAAGCACAGTTGTGCGGCTGTTTAGTCAGCTGAAAGGCCAGCGTATCCGGCTTACCATTGTTGTCGTTTCCATTGTGATTTATATCGGCCTGAGCATTTACAACCCTATGTATAGTGCGCTGGTGATCGACCATCTTTGGCAGAGCATCCAAGCGGCATGGAACGATGGTATTCCTTTCTCCGTCACTTGGATGAACATGGGACGGGAATTAACGCAATTGAGCATCCAGTATTTCTTTACATGGATCTTTTACTACTTACAATCTTACCTGATGGCAAACGTGGCGGAGAGCCTGAATCTGGAGCTGCGGAACCAGATTGCACGAAAATTGAACCATTTACCCCTGCGTTTTTTCGACCAGAACAAGGCCGGTGAAATTCTCAGCCGTGTTACCAGCGACCTGGACAAAATTGCAGAGGTACTTCAAACCGGTTTGCTGAAGCTGGTAGTAGCCATCGGAACCATTATTGGCTCTCTAATCGTTATGTTCTATTACAGCGTATTTCTAACCTGTATCTTTCTGATTTTCATGCTTGTCAGCATGGTGATCACGCAAATTGTAGCAAAGAAAAACCTGCGTTGTGCTTCTGAGCGTCAGGAAACCATTGGGGAGCTGACTGGTATCGTTGAGGAATACTACAACGGACGTAACGTGATCAAAGCGTACAACCATGAGGAGGAAAGTCTGGAGCAGGTAATCACAGCCGCAGAAAAAAACCGTGCCGCGAACCAGAAGGCAGACTTTTTGACCAACTGCGTCAATCCGCTCATTCGTCTGCTGACTCGCCTGGCTAATGTGGTGATCGCCATCATTGCAGGTAAAGCTATGTTGGACGGGACTATGACAGTGGGCGTTGTGCAGGCATTTTTCCAGTATGTTAATCAGACGGCGGAGCCTTTGACCGAGGCGTCCTTTATGATCAACTCCCTGCAATCTGCGTTGGCTTCGGCGAAACGCACCTTCGAACTGCTTGATCATGAGGAAGAGATCCCTGACCCGTCTAACCCTGCTGTTCTGGAAGAAGCCAAAGGCAACATTGCATTTGACCATGTTAGCTTTGGCTATAACCCGAATCAGCTGTTGATGAAGGACATCAGCTTTGAGGCAAAGCCAGGACAGAAAATCGCAATCGTTGGCAGCACTGGTGCGGGCAAGACAACACTGGTCAACCTGCTAATGCGCTTCTATGAGGTCAACGGCGGTAAGATAACCGTGGACGGCGTAAGTGCAGCTGAAATGACCCGCAGCGGCCTGCGGAAAAATTTCGGCATGGTATTGCAGGATACCTGGCTGTTCAGCGGAACAGTGGCCGAAAATATTGCCTATAGCAAACCGGACGCCACCCGTGAGGAAATTATCGCAGCAGCAAAAGCAGCCAAAGTAGACTACTTCATCCGTACAATGCCCCATGGCTACGATACGATGCTAG
>CALWWH010000092.1 GCA_944385195.1 uncultured Oscillospiraceae bacterium
CTCATAGGCGAACTTATCCAGGGCCAGCTGGGCGCGCTCGTTGCCCTCCGGCGCGGCGGCTTCCAGATCTCGGAAATCAGAGCTGATGCCGGAAATGCCCAGCACGCCGGACTTCTTGTTGCAGATGTTGAGCATGGTGTCGATGTCGTAGCCGTATTTGTTCATGATGAATTGCAGGCAGGCGGGGTCGACGTCGCCGGTACGGGTGCCCATGGGGACACCGGCCAGAGGGGTCAGGCCCATGGTGGTGTCCACGCATTTGCCGTCCACGATGGCGCACAGGGACGAGCCGTTGCCCAGGTGGCAGTTGATGATGCGCAGGCCGGGCTTGTTGCCCATCAGCTCGATGGCCCGGGCGCTGACATAGCGGTGGGAGGTGCCGTGGAAACCGTAGCGGCGGATATCGTCATTCTCAAAGTACGCATAGGGCAGCGCGTAGATGTACGCCTCGGCGGGCATGGTCATATGGAATGCGGTGTCGAACACAGCCACCTGGGGGGTGTTGGGCATGACCTTCCGGCAGGCGCGGATGCCCAGCAGGTTGGCGGGGTTGTGCAGGGGGCCCAGGGGGATGCAGCGCTCAATGGCGGCGCAGACCTCCTCGGTGATGATGCAGGAGGCGGAGAACTCCATGCCGCCGTGCAGGACGCGGTGGCCCACCGCGTCAATCTCGTCAGTGCTGCTGATGACGCCCTTGACGGGGTCGAGCAGCACGTCCATGACTGCGGCCATGGCCTCGGAATGGGTGGGCATCGGGATCTCCTCGGTCACATTTTCCCGGCCAGGGACCTTATGGGTCAGACGTCCGTCGATGCCAATACGCTCGCACAGACCCTTGGCGTAGACGTCACCGCTGACAGAATCCATGAATTGATACTTCAGAGAAGAGCTGCCGGCGTTGATGATCAGAATTTTCATTGGTGATACATCTCCCTAAATAATATTGTCCGTTCGTGCGGAATTCGCCTATATTTTACCTCAGAAAGCGCAAAAGGACAAGGGGTTTTTTTCTCCGAAGACGTTTTTTTGAGCCCCTTGAGATCCCTGGCGCGATTTGCTATAATACCTATGCTTTATTACCTCAAAGGCGGGTGGAATCATGCCAAATTGCGCCATTATCTGCGAATACAACCCCCTGCACAACGGCCATGTGCGGCTCATTGAGGCGGCGCAGGCCCTGGCGGGGGAGGGGGCGGTGGTGTGCCTGATGAGCGGCAACTTCGTCCAGCGGGGGGAGCCGGCGCTGCTGCACCGATTGGACCGGACGTCTGCGGCGCTGGCCTGCGGGGCGTCCATCGTGCTGGAGCTGCCTTTGACCACGGCCATTGCCTCGGCAGAGGCCTATGCTGCCGGCGCCGTGCGCGTTGCCTCTGAGCTGGGCGGCATTGATTACCTCTGCTACGGCAGCGAATCGGCAGACGTGCAGCGGCAGATGTCAGTGGCCCGCACGCTCAAGAGCCAGGAGTTTCAGGCGCTTTTGCGGGAAAACCTGGCGCAGAAGCTGCCCTTTGCGGTAGCCCGTCAGGCAGCGCTGGAGACGCTCACCGGCGAGGGCGGACTCCTTGTCAGCCCCAACGACATTTTGGCCGTCGAGTATTGTAAGGCGCTGCCGGATACGGATATCAGGCCCTGGACGCTTCATCGGGCGGGGGCGTATCACGGCGGCAGCGACCCGGCCCAGCCCTCGGCCAGCTGGCTCAGGGAGCATCCTGGTCAGTGGGCGGCGCGGATGCCGGCTGCGGCGCTGGCGGTGCAGCAGAACGCGCCGAAGTATGGATTTGCCTTCGCAGAGCGGGCGGTTTTGGCCCGCCTGCGCACGCTGAGTGATACCGGGTGGGAAGCGCTGCCCTACGGCGGCGAGGGACTCTGGCGGCGGGTGATGGCTGCGGCGCGGCAGGGGACGAGCCTTGAGCAGATCCTGCGGACAGCTTCCACCAAGCGCTATCCCCGCGCCCGCCTGCGGCGGCTGCTCTTGTGCGCCTATCTGGGCATTACGGCGGAGGATCTGGCGCGGCCTGCGCCCTATGTACGGCTGCTGGGCTTCTCACCCCGAGGCCAGCAGCTGCTCAAACGATGGCGCCGCGCGCCGCTGCCTGTGGTACACACCGGTGCGCCTGGGCCGGACGCAGCCTACCAGGCCCTGGAATCCCGGGCGGATGCGCTCTTTGCGCTTTTGGGGGAGCAGATCCTGCCGGCGCGGGCCCAGCGGGTTGTGCGGCAGCCTGCCCAGGCGCAGCCAGGGGAATAAACAGGGCAGGGAGCGATGGTTTGTCGCTCCCTGCCCTGCTTTATTCAGATCAGAAGGGGTTGCCCGCCTGCTCGTTGACAATGCCGAACAGATCCATGGCCTTCTCCACCGCGATGTCCCAGAAGCGCCACTCGTGGCGGTAGCCGGGGATGATTTCGTAGGTCGCCTCAATGCCCAGACTGTCAGCGTATTCCTTCCAGATGCGGAGGTTGCCGACAATGCCCTTGTCCTCGCCGCCGCAGGCAAAATAGAGCTTCGGCAGGTCGACGCCGTCTTTGACCGCCTTGGCGGCGATGTCCCAGACATTCTCGGGGCTGTTAAGGAAGGCCTCTTTGCCGCCGGCGTTCTCTACGCAGATGGCAGTGCGGTTGCCCATCATGCCCTTGCCCTCCAGGGCATCATCGTCGTACTTGACCGGAGCGGCGGACAAAATGGCCGCGCCGGCGAAATACTGGGGCTTGCTGAAGGCAAAATACGAGGTGCCGCGGCCGCCCATGGACAGGCCGGCGATGAAGTTGTCCTCCCGGGCAGGGGAGGAGGGGAACCAGCCCTGGATCAGGGGCATGAGCTCCTCGGTCATGAAGTCCCACATATTGTAGCCCATGCCGAATTTCGGCCAGTTCTGATAGTTGGAGTTCATGGCGCTGGGCATCACCACGATCAGGTCGCGCTCGCAGGCGTAGAGCTCGACATTGCTCTTGCGCAGCCAATCGGTGTAGTCGCCGAAGGTGCCGTGGAGCAGATAGAGGGTCTTATACTTCTTGCCGCTGCCGTAAAACTCCTTGGCGTCCTTGTTCCAGGGCTTGTCGGGCAGGATGACGTTGATGTCGGTATTGTTGCCCAGACAGCTACTTTGAAAATTCATATGCACCAGAGACATGGTGATTCCTCCTTATATGGTAATAGTCTTATTATACCAAAGCCCCGGCCTTTGGCGCAAGGTATTTGGACAAAAGTGTCACAAATTTGCCCCCGTGTCCCATTTTATCAATGGAAAAATTTACACCGCAAGCGGACGCTTCCAACGGACATACTAGTGGCGTACAAAAAACCTAAGGATTTGGAGGCAAGTTTCATGAAACGCAGCATTATTTTCTTCTTCTGCGCGCTGCTGCTGGTGAGCCTGCTGGCAGGCTGCACCGACGGCGAGGGAAATGTATCGGATACCAACAATGGCACCGTCAACGGCGGCACCAACGGCAGCACCAACGGCGGCACCAACGGCACGGGCAACGACAGCGATAAAAACAACAACGGCAGCACCACCACGCCCGGCGTCGATCCGTCGGATGACCGCCCGGACACCGGCAACAGCACCAGCGGGCAGAACAGCGAGACCAATGGCGAACCTCAGTCCGGCGCCAATGACAACGCGGACAAGCCGGGGGCCACAAAGCCCGACGACAGTGTCAATACCAACCAGGATGACCCCATTGGCGACGCCGCCAGCGAGGCGGGTGACGCTGTAGGCAATACGGTGGAGGACGCAGGCCGCGCGATCCGGCGGATGATGAAGTAAAAAAATACCGCCCGCTGCCTTTGGCAGCGGGCGGTATTTTTGTGAGGAATCGTCAGTCACCGACGTGACGGTAGGGCTCCAGCAGCTCCTTGAGGTTGGGAATGCTGCCCTTGGGGGCGGCGCAGGTCTTGATCTCGGTGCTGTGCTCCAGCTTGCCGGGATAGAACATGCGCGAGCGGGCGATCTGCTCGGCGGTAAAGTGCACGTGGAACTTGCCGCCCTCGCACTCTAGCTTGCCCTCGATGCCGCAGGTGGGGCACTCGACGGCGCCGTCCTCGTTGAGCATGGTCAGCATGCGGTTGTGGCAGACGGGGCAGACGCCCTCGTCGTCGCCGCGCCAGCGCATGCGCTGCTCCTCGGTCTGGGCGGTCAGGGCCTCATGGAGGTGACGGCCCACGGCGGTCATACGGTCCATGACGGGCTGGTTGCCGACCACGCTCTCATAGGCCATGGCGCCGTAGTACTCGAAGCTGTCGATGACGTCCACGCCCAGGGACATGGGCATGGCGAACATGGTGGGCAGGGTAAAGGCCAGCCAGTTCTTGGTCATGGCGCCGCCCACGGAGACCAGAGCGCCCACGCGCTTTTTTAGGCTGCGGGGATCGGGGAGCTTGTCGGCGGGCTTGCCGGCGGCCTGGCCCTCTTCGATGGCGACCTTGCGGAAGGAGACGTCGTGGCTGGGGCCGATGCGGTCACAGATGGTGCGGAAGCGGCCGGTGGGGGCCATCTCGTAGGTGGGGCAGACCAGCAGCAGGGCGTCGCAGTCCATGATCGCCTCGTCGATGATGTGGAA
>CALWWH010000093.1 GCA_944385195.1 uncultured Oscillospiraceae bacterium
GCCAATATACGAATGTGTTTCGTTTAGGGGTTCACTTCTTTCAAAAATTGATGACATAATAATACGAGATTGTTACGCAGAATACAAGCGACAAAAACGGGCTGCGAATGACAATTCCTGAACACCTGAACAGTACACGATTCGTCAGGCGCGAAATCGTACCTACAAATCGTGTACTGTCACAGGTTTTACTGTATCGTTTTCGTCAGCTTATGCGCTTACAGCCAATCCACCAGGTTTGCCATGGCCCACAGGAAGCGGGAGCTGGAGTGGATCCAGACCTCGTTGAAGGTGGGATGGTTGTCACAGGGCAGATAGGGCGCGTCGTTGGCAACGTAGGCCTGAATGCCAACGGGGATGGCACCGACCATGTCGGGGCTGTAGGGAGTGTACATGGACTGGAAGCCGTAGCCCTCGCCGTACATATGAGAACGGGCGAAGGGGTTCTTGCCCAGCATCCACGCGATCTGCTCCAGCGCGATGTCGCGCAGTTCCTTGTCGTGGAACAGGCGGGAAAGCTCGCCGACGGCGGTCGCCTTGGCAAAGACCGGAGCGAAGAAGCCGCGCAGGGCGATGGCGGAGATGGGCATACGGCGCAGGTAATATTCCTCGGACAGCTTGATGCCGTTGCCGATGCCGTCGTGGAACATCTCGTCGACGTTCTCAAACTTGATCTTGCCGAAGCCGCGGGCGTTGGAGGGCGCCTCCATGTTGATGTTGTAGATGGCTGCGGGCAGCAGGCCGAAGGGTTCGATCATATAGGCCGTGGCCTTGATATACTCGGCGTAGAGCTCGCAGGCGTGACGCCAGGCAGCGGCATCGGCATGCTCCGGGGCAGCCTCCAGCAGACGGACCAGGAAGCAGATGGGTGCCTGCTCGGCGGACTGATGCTCGTAGGCGCAGATGTTCTTGTGCTCACGCTCGGCCCAGAAGAAACCGCGCAGGGGCTTCTCCCAGTCGGGATACTCGGTCTGCTGGCAAGCCATGACCAGCTGTGCCGTCTCGGCAGCGATGTCCAGATAGTACTGCTCGCCGGTGAGACGGTAGAGCATGACGGCAGCATAGCCCTTGCGGCTGAAGTACTGCTGCTCATGGGTGGCAGTGTTACCGCGGTTGAGCGGATGCTCGGTGGGCTCGTTGCCCAGTGCGAAGCCGAAGTCCGCAATGGCGTTCTTGCGGCACCACTCGGCAAAGCGCGGGTTGGTCTTCGCAAAGACGATGGCACCCTGGGCCTGAACACCAGCGCGATACCAGTTGCCGCGGGCATCGTTCATGGCCGTGCGCAGGAAACCGCCGAAGCGGGACTCGCGCTCGCCGATGACGGGGCCGTCCCAGTCGCCGTGGGCAGAGCCATAGGCATAGTAGCCGTCGCCGAAGCGGGACTTGACGACCCAATCCAGGCCGTGCTTGGCCTCTTCCATGACGCGGTCACGCAGCTCCACGTCCTTGTCGCCCAGATGCTCGACCAGGTCCAGCATGGCGAAGATAGCGTCGATGGTGGTGCAAAGCTCCTGGCACAGGTCACCGGCGTCATGCCAGCCGCCGGCCAGATTGACCTTGCGCTTGCCGTCGGGATGGTCCAGGAAGTCGGTCAGACCGCAGATGCTGTGCAGGCCGATGACCTCGCAGCCGCAGCGCTCCCGCTGGAAGAAGTTGATGTTCTTCCAGATGGGGGAAGCCAGAACATCGTTGCCGATGGGGAAGGGATGGCTCTTGCGGCCCGCAACCTCCAGCTCATACTCGCCGGTGGTCTGGAAATTGGAGAAGTCCATCACCTGATAGGTGCCGATGTCCATCTCAAGGGTCTTGGTGGGTGCAGTATAGACGATCTTGCCGCTGTTAACGTCGCGGAGGGTGAAGATGCAGCCCTCTGCGTTCTGGGTCGCGGCCTTTTTGGGAGCGTCGTTCAGGTAGCCGATATGGCTGTAGGCGATGCGGTCATCCAGCTGCCAGCCCTCGACATAGTCAGGCTCGACCACTTCCACGCGCAGGTCGGAGAAGTAGAGGTCATAGCGGTCGTCATCCTCGGGAGGCGTGCCCTGGGGGTCCATGGCCAGCACGAACTCACGGACCTTGTCGCGCTGGTGCATCTGGAACTCCCAGATGCACTCGTACCACTCGTTGCTGGGTACGTTGAAGCCGGTGCGGGTGTCCATGCACTTGGCGCCGTCCATGTCGTCGTCGCCGTTGCAGAGCAGGAAGTACAGCCAGGTGTTGGGGCGGGTCTTGACATCGGCGTAGCACCACATGCTTACGCGGATGTACTTGCTCAGATCCTGACCGCCCACATCGAAGTGGACCATGTTTGCGCCGCCGCCCCAGGAGATGAAGCGCACGCTGTTGTCCTTGTCATTGTGGCTGCCACCCAGATGCAGGGTGGGCTTGCCATTGAAGGTCCGCTCGGTGCTGATGTCCATGGTGCCGCTGCACTGATGGGTCAGACCGTCCAGGGTGTCCAGTGCGAAGAGCTGCTTGCTCTCCAGCACAGGCTTATTCTTCCACACAGCATACTGGCTCTTGTTGTAATCCGCCTTCATGCCGGTGTAGACGTTGCCGCTCTCGCGGATCAGCTGTCTCAGTGTCTTGTTCATGATGTTCCTCCTTATTTGGGCAGCTCGGTACGACTCATCAGATGTTCATACAGCAGCTGGTCCAGCTCAGAATCCTTACCTTCGTGCGGGGTGATCTCGTCGCCCAGGTCGATCCAGCCCCAGTTCTCGTCGCTCTCGGGCCAGACGGGCAGGCCTTCGCCGTTGGGATCGCCGGTCTTCATGAAGTTGGCCCAGTAGCTGCTGACCTTGTCGGCCAGCTCCACGTCCCACTCCGTCCAGGGGCGAACCAGCGGGAAGTTGCTCTTGCCATCCTCACTGCGGCGCAGGGAGGCGAAGGTATAGAACAGCTCACTGGAGTGCCATGCCAGCAGAGCATCGGCATCGCGGGCAGTACCGGCTTCCTCGGGGCGGCTGGGAGCCACGCGGGAGAACAGGAAGCTCCAGGTCTTGCCCTTCATGCCCTTGGCCTTGCGGTAAGCGCCGAAGTAGCGGTTGTTGATGGTGCCGCCAAAGCTGGTCATGCCCAGCGCCGCATACCAGCGGGACAGCTTGTCGGCATTCTCCGGGGTGCAGGGGTAGTTCTTCTCGAAGTCATACTTCTCGTACAGCTCACCCAGCTGCTCCTTGGCCAGCTGATAATAAGTGGTCTCGTTGATGGGCTCACCGCCGCCCAGACCGAAACCCTTGCGCATGGACATCTCGCCGTAGTTGCCGCCGGAGATGTAGTCGCAGTCGCAGGCAAACTCATCGATGTTCTTGTAGTTCTCTGCGTACTTGATGTACACGCCGTCCGCGACCATGGCGCCGACCGCCATGTCCATCGGGCCGAGGTTCTTGCCGTAGAACACATCTGCGGGCAGAGCGCGCAGCTCTTCCAGAGACATGTTGGGGTCGAGGCCCTTGGCCTCCAGGAACTTCTTGCCCAGCTCCTCGGCCTCGGCCATGGTGTTCATGTTGCGGCCGACCCAGTTGAGGTTGGACTGGTTGATGACGCGCTTGACGCGGCCCTTCTGCATGGGGGAACCCGCCAGCGCACCGGACTTGGCAGTGCCGCCGGACTGACCGCCGATGGTGATGTTCTCGGGGTCGCCGCCGAAGGCTGCGATGTTCTCATAGACCCAATCCAGAGCCTTGATTTCGTCCATGAGGCCATAGTTGCCAGAGATGCCGCCCTGCTCGGCGGACAGCTGCGGCAGTGCCAGATAGCCAAAGACGTTCAAACGCTGACCGACGGTGACAACGACAATACCCTTGCGGGCCAGCTCGCTGTTGTCAAACTCGGGCTCGAAGCTGTGTCCGCCGCCCAGACCGCCGCCGTGGAACCAGATGAAGACCGGGCGCTTCTCGTCTGCGCTCTGGGCACCGGTGGTGATGTTCAGGAAGAGGCAGTCCTCGCTGCGGGGCGGCATGCCGCCTGCATCGACGTACTCCTGATAGAAGTCGGAGGCATAGGGCTCGTCAGTCAGGACGCCCATCATCTCCGGCTGCATGGCGCGGGCAGCGTAGGTATCCGCAAGCTTGACGCCTTCCCAGGGTTCCTGGTCCTGCGGTGCCTTCCAGCGGTTCTCGCCGGCTGCAGAAGCTGCATAGCGCACGCCCTTAAAATAGGTGATGCCTGCATACTTGGGGTCGGTGGCCTCAACACCGGCCAGCTTGCCGTATTTGGTTTGCACGATTCCGATAGACATATATCGTTCCTCCTTGTGTTTGTTTGATGTCTCCAGTATCTATGGAATCCGTCCAAAAAGCAACGGGCGATACCTGAACCAGCAGACAATTCCTGCTTTTTGAAGCCTGCAATTCGTGAACTTCAGTTTTTGCAGCCGGGCCTATGCTTGAATTGGACGGCTCGGCGTGATAAAATAAGCATATCAACGAAGGAGTACACACCATGAAGAAATCTGATCTTCCCATATATATCATTCCGGTCTTCGCTGCCGCACTGATCCTGCTGACTGTGGGCTGTCTGCTGTTGGCGCTGTTGGTCCACGCGGTATTGGGCTGGATCCTGCTGGCCGTGCTGCTGATCGCCGCTGTCATCATTGCCTGGTGCATCGTACGGCACTATCAGGCTCGCTTTGAACGGGCACAGCTAGAAAATGACCAGCAGGCTGCAGTCATTGAGATCCGTGATACCGACGAGCGCAACAATCTGCTGGCGGGCCTTCTGCAGGAGGACAGGCAAAACAACGCGAATTATCTCCGGGCGCTGTACGCGAATTTTGACCTGTCCGGCCCCTATTATGCCGTGGCCATTCTCTCTCTGCCCGAAGAGGTGCAGGCGGAGACCGGCATGGGGCGTCCGCTGCTGTCCCTCTGCGCAGAATTGGACGAACTCTCCGCCCGGGTGCTGCATCCTGATGTGGCCTATTCCATGGTCAACGAAGGCATTCTGGTCATGATCATCAGCACCGGCGACCCCGAGGGCATGCCCGCGCGTTTCGAGCGGCTGATCGACGCCTTTTATCGTCAGAAAGGCATCCCCCTCTCCATTGCACTGGGGCACGAGGTCTATAACATGCGGGAGTATCCCTTTGCCTATCGCTCTGCGCAGATCGCCTACGAGGGCATGCTGGCCGAGGACAAGCCCCGGACGCTCTATCTGGACAAGCTGACCCTGGCCTCTAACGACAGCGTTGCCTTTTTCAACGAGCTGCATCTGATGCTGGGCTACCTGATCGACAACAAATTCGTCGCCGCGGCGCAGGTTTGTTCCCGCGTCTTTGATGTGTTTGTGCAGGAGCGCAAGAGCTACAAGACCATTATCAACGAACGCATGGCCATGTTCCGCAACTGCTTCCTGCAGGCGATCGAAGCCGCCATTACCAATGACAGCGTGGCCATTCAGGGCTACCTGGAGTGCCGCAGGGAGATGGAGGCACCACGCCCGCTGTCCGAGACCCACGCCGTGTTTCTCAACATCGCACAGCTGGCGGAGCAGTCCGTCGCCCGGCGGCGCAAGGCGCAGATCGGTCCGGCCATCCGCATTCAGAGCTTCATCGACCAGCATTACACCGACCCGATGCTGGACATCGCCATGATTTCCGAGCGACTCGGGCTCAGCGCCTCCTACATCTCCCGGATGTTCAAGAGCGCCTTTGACCAGACTGTGCTGGGCTACATCACCGAGAAGCGCATCGACAAGGCCAAGGAGCTACTCCACGACACCAATGCCACCATCGAGGACATCGCCGCAAAGGTCGGCTACAACTCCGCAGCCACCTTCTCCCGGGCCTTTCAGAAGCTCTGTGCCACCTCGCCCAATCAGTTCCGCAAGGGCGGCAACGAATAAAGCACAAAAAGACCTGATGCCGCAGCATCAGGTCTTTTCCTATTTTAATAATCAGATCTCCATGATGACCGGGAGGATCATCGGGTTTCGCTTGGTCGCCTTGTAAAGGTAACCGGAGAGCTCGTTCTTGATGGCGTTCTTGATGGTCGCCCAGTCCTTCTGACGGCGGCGGGAGCACTCCTCCAGCACGTCCACGGCGATGAGCCGCAGCTCCTCGATGAGGTCACCGGACTCCTTGACATAGACGAAGCCACGGGTGATGATATCCGGGCCGGAGACGACGCTGCCGTCCTCGCCGGACAGGGACACGACCACGACGATCATGCCGTCCTCAGCCAGATGGCGGCGGTCGCGAAGGACCACACTGCCCACATCGCCGACGCCCAGACCGTCCACCAGCACGCGGCCCGCGGGCACGCTGCCGGCGGCTCTGCAGTCCTTGTGGCTCAGCTCCAGCACCTGACCGATCTCAGAGATAAAGATGCGGTTAGGCTCCATGCCCATCTCGCGGGCCAGTCTGGCGTGGTTGCGCAGATGACGCTGCTCGCCGTGGACCGGAATGAAGAACTTCGGCTTCACCAGTGCGTGGAGCAGCTTCAGCTCCTCCTGACAGGCGTGGCCGGAGACGTGCAGGTCGGCGATCTTGTCATAGACCACCTCGGCGCCCTTGCGATAGAGCTCATTGATGATGTTGCCGATGGCCTTCTCGTTGCCGGGGATGGCCGAGGCCGAGATCAGCACACGGTCATTGGGCCCGATCTCCACATAGAAACGGCAAGTGCCGCAATCTTCATCATCTCCGGCACAACCGGATTGATAGCGGTCAAATCCCGGCTTCTGCTGCATGAGCAGTTCAAATGCCTGCTGCTTGCCCTTTGTGAAATACATTCCGGCTGTGCCTCCTTTCCTGCGGGCATAAAAAACGCCACAACTTCTTTGAAGCTGCGGCGTAGTATGCAGAAAGGGACGCTATCTCTCGATAACGTCCCTTTTGCTTGGTTATTCACTTGTAACCTGTTTGCCCGCTGTCCATAAACGCGATGA
>CALWWH010000094.1 GCA_944385195.1 uncultured Oscillospiraceae bacterium
ATCGACCAGAGCCGTCGGGGACAGATCGGCCCGGAGTACCGTCTTCCCTTCGATATGCACTTTGCCCGCGCGCTGATCGCCCCTCGGGCGCTGATCTGCACCGACTCGCTCAATGATGAGTGGGCCAACCCCTACGGCATCCAAGTGAACTGGCGCGCCGCAGCAGAGGTCTACCGCTTTCTCGGCGCCGAAGACAACCATGCCATGCTCCTGCGCGAGGGCCCCCACGCCTTCAGTTACACCGACTGGATGGCTATTTCCGACTTCATGGCCGCCAAATTCCTGCACAACGACCCAAAACGCTCCCTCTATTTGACGCTGTATGTCCCCAAGTCCATGGAGGAGCAAAAAAACACCATGTCCCCGCAGAACTTCTATCATATTCCTCACTGCAATTGGAAGGCCCCTGAAAAATAAGTTTCATTTTCTGCTTGAAACTAGCAGGCGGGTATGGTATACTGGTTTCAGACATTGTGAGGGAGAGGACAGGTATGGTAAAACTCATTGACGTAGCCCGCGAGGCTGGCGTTTCGCCGGCAACGGTATCCCGCGTACTCAATGACAGCGTCCTGGTCACGGAAGAAAAGCGCAGGCTGGTGCTGGACGCAGTAGAGAAGCTGGGCTATGTGCCCCTGCGTCCGCTGGCCACAGATCGTGCAGAAAAAGTTGAAAAGGCTGCAAAAAACGCCTATATAGATAAGAAAAAGTTTATCATCTGTGCCTACCGGCAGATCAGTGAGATGCTCTACAGCGGTCTGTTCTGGACCGCCCGGGAGCTGGGCTACCTGCTGCTGTCCGTCACCGCCTCCGAGGATCAGATGCTCGACGCGGAGCACTTCATCCAGACCGTGCAGACCCTGAAACAAGATGATCTGCTGGCCGGCGTGCTGCTGTGCAGCAACATCCTGCCCCACAGCGCCCCGGTCATCGAGGTGCTCAACAGCATTCCCGTGGTGCAGCTGGAGAAGCACCTGCCCCTGGAGAGCAGCGCCGTGGCCTCTGTGGAGGATCAGCAGATGACCTATGAAGCGGTCAAATATCTGCTCGCCTGCGGCAAGACCCACCCGGTGCTCTTTGTCAGCAGCACCCATGCCGACGCGCCCTCCTATGTGCAGCGCCGCATCTGGGGCTACCGCCTGGCCATGATGGAGCAGGGCGGAACCTTCTCCCTGGTCCGCCCCGCCGACGCCACCCTGGAGGGGGGCATCGAGGCCACCAACGCCCTGCTGAGCAGCGGCCACCAGATAGACGCCATCCTTTGCAGCTCCGACACCACCGCCATGGGCTGCATCAAGGCCCTGCAAAGCCACGGATACCGTATCCCCGAGCAGGTCGCCGTGCTGGGCATGGAGGACAGCGGCGTAGGGCTCTACACCACCCCGGAGCTGAGCACCATCGCACCGCCTCAGGTGGTCGCCGGCATCGCCTCCATCCGTCTGCTGGACCGGCTCATCACCGGCAGCGTCGAACCGGGCTACATCGCCCCGATTCCCCACCAGCTCATCATCCGCGGCAGCTCCCCAGACTCCCCCGGCAACCCGATCCATCAGTGGCAGGAGGGAAAATGGGTGGAAACAAAGCATGGATAAAACCTGAAAGAATCCAAACCAGCCGGTTTGGATTCTTTTTTTGTTTCAAATCCCATCGGGCAAATTTTAAGAATCTCATGATGTTTTAAAATATTTATTCAACATCCACAAAGTTATATCTGTAACGTTGTCAAAAATGACGTTGTTTTTTTCGCAGCAGCCTCTTGAAAATAACTGAAACAAGATGTATACTGGGTGTATCACTTGAAACTATCTTGGTTTCAAAGAAATAGTAAAGGAGCTTAAGTTATGAAACGCACACTCGCCCTGTTGCTGGCGGCTCTGATGCTGCTGGCCCTGCTGGCCGGCTGCGCCTCTGAGCCCGCCACCACCCCCAGCACCGACCCGGAAACGCCTGCCACCGACGAGACTCCGACAGAGGAGCCCACCGAAGAGCCTACCGAAGAGCCCACCGAGGAGCCCACCGAGGAGCCTGTTGAGACCGTCGATCCTTCCTCCATCACCTACCCCCTGGTCGACACCCCTGTCACCTTTGAGGTCATCGCCAACGGCCAGATCACCTCCGGCCATCCCGAGATTGATGCCGACCTCAACAACGTCATTTCCGTCCAGAAGGTCAGCGAGGTCACCGGCGTGAACATCAAGTGGGAGATGCCTTCTGATACCGCCACCACCGTCAGCCTGATGCTGGTCTCTGAGGACTACTGCGACGGTTTGATGGGCTACACTTCCTGGCTGGGCAACAGCCTGGACTACAATGTCGAAGAAGAGATTATCCTCGATCTGACCGACATTCTGCAGACCTACTGCCCCAACTACTGGAACGCCATCAACGCTGACGAAGACGTCCGCCGCGCGGCTGTCACCGATAACGGTTACTACGCCGCCATGTATAAGCTCAATGACCAGCGCCCCGAGTGCTACCTGGGCTACTACGTCCTGGACGATGTCCTGGCCTCCGCAGGTTTCTCCGCAAGCAACCTGCCTGTGACCTATGACGACCTGCACAGCATCCTGGTCGCCGGCAAGGGCACCGCCACCAACGCCCCCCTGTACCTGGATCAGTCGACCTTGATGGCCGGCTATGATATCACCACCGGCTACGTCCACAACGGCGACAACCAGCTGTTCTTTGGCCCCACCTCCGATGCTATGAAGGAGTACCTGACCATGCTGGCTCAGTGGAATTCCGAGGGCCTGATTGATAAGGACTTTGCTACCCGCGTCAGCTTCTACGTCGACTCCAGCACTATGATGGGCGGCGAAGTCGTCGCCTACCCCGCGGTTTTCTCCTTCCGCGATGTCTTTGAGGGCGCCGGCCTGAGCATCACCGCCATCCCCTATCCCAAGCTGCAAGCTGGTGATCTGCGTTACCAGTCCGGTGCTGTCAACGACGGTATCGTCTGCGGCGACGCCTTGGTGATCTTCACCGGCACCGAGAACCCCGAGCTGCTGGCCCAGTGGGTTGACTATACCTTCTCTGATGAGGGCGCTATCGTCGCAAACCTGGGTGTCCAGGGCGTGACCTACGACTTCGACGAGGCCGGCGAGTACATCTACCCGCTCAACACCGATGTGGCCGTCGAGACCCTGACCTTCAACTCCATGATGACCTTCAAGAGCCTAACCTGGCGTGAGTACATCGGCGAGTCTGAGGCCCGCGCCAACGACCGCGCTGTCTGGGGCGCCGACTGGTCCTATGAGAAGCACTATGCCCAGGGCGCTCTGACCGCTGAGGAGTCTGAGGAAACCGCCACCATGCAGACCGATATCGACACCTATGTCCGTGAGTTCAGCACCGGCATCATCGCCGGCACCCGCTCCATCGACGAGTGGGACAGCTTCGTGGCCGAGGTTGAGGCAATGGGTCTGGCCGAGTGCCTGGCTGCTAAACAGGCCGCCCACGACCGTTACATGAACCACTAATCCGCTCAGCAGTCCTTTTAAACTGCAACTTTAACCCCAATGGCGCTGCACCGGCAGTGCAGCGCCATTGTTTTGCCCAATTAGTTTGTTTTCAAACAAAATAATACACATTTTTTACAGAAAGCAAGGAAATATTATGAGCAAATTTAACAACGAATATGTCAAGGGCGTTCTGAAAACCAAGGGCACCCGCTTCGTCAACGGCGAGGGCCAGGAGATCATTCTCAACGGCTACGGCACCCCCAACTGGCAGAACGTCGAGGGCTTCATGATCGGCGGTGAGCTCAAGGACTTCTCCTTCAACCTCTTCCCCGGCCCCGGCAGAGACCACAACCCCGAGCGTTTCACCTCCCGCCGCTACGTCAGCCAGACCGTCCGCGAGCTGTGCGGCAGCAAGTACCTGGAGACCTTCTGGGATCGTGTGGCCGAGGCCCACATGGGCGAGGCCGACATCAAGCTGATGGCCGACGTGGGCTTCAACGTGGTGCGTCTGGTGCTCAATGCCAACGCCCTGCTGGACGAGGAGCCCGGTATTCGCTGGAATGAGACCTCCTTCGCCCATCTGACCAAGATCATGGATTGGTGCGAGAAGTATAAGATCTACGCCATCCTCGACATGCACGCCCCCGTCGGCGGCAACAACGGCGCCACCGGCGACGGCCTGTTCTGCGAGGTCCCCAACGTCTTCGTCGACGCCGAGAGCCGCGAGCGCACCATCCTGCTGTGGGAAGAGCTGGCCCGCCGCTACTCTGACCGCTGGATTTTGGCTGGCTACGACCTCATCAACGAGCCTGTCAGCTCCCCCGTGCAGGACGAGTACATCCCCATGCTCAAGCAGTACTATCTGGACTGCATCGCCCGGATGCGCAAGATCGACAAGGAGCACATCTTCTTCCTGGAGGGCCCCAAGTACGCCCGCGACAACCGCATCTTTGACTGCGAGTACGACCCGGGCTACCACAACTGGGCCATGTCCATCCATCTCTACGGCGCCTCCCCCGAGATCCAGGACCTGTACCCCTTCCTGCTCAAGTGCCGGCCCCCGGACCACCCCCGGCGGCTGGGCCAGCTCCGCCCCCCCCCCCCGAGCAACAGCCCCCCCTTCGCCCTCTGC
>CALWWH010000095.1 GCA_944385195.1 uncultured Oscillospiraceae bacterium
TTGGACCAGGAGGCGCGGGGATCATCGGAGGGCTCGCCGACCTCGGCGTTGACCACAAAGCTATAGCAGTACATACCGGCAGGCAGTTTGAAGCTGGCGCTGTAGACCCCGCTCTGGTCGAGGCTCATCTCCTTGTAGTACAGCCCGCCAATGCTGGCCATACCGTCTTCATACTGGGCAGGCGGGTACTTGGGGTCGTTCTCAACCATGCCGGTCTCATCGGTGTGCCCGGTCAGGTTGCTGCGGTAGAACAGAAATTCGCCGCGGACGCCCACCGTCTTGACCTCGCCATCGTAGTCGGCGGGGTTGAAGGTCAGCGTAACGTCATACAGTTTTGCCATAGGTATATCGCTCCTTTTTATTACATTTGACAATTGCATTGTAACACAAGACAAGAATGAAAACAATTGTAAATATAGGACAAGTTTCAGCTCCACTCAAAGACCCGGCCCAGGAACTGTTGCAGCTGCGCGGTCTGGGGCTGAGAAAAGAGCGCCTCGCTGGGGCCGTATTCCCTTATTTTACCCTCTTGCAGAAAGACCGCCTTGTCACAGGCCCGGCGGGCGAAGCCCATTTCGTGGGTGACAATGAGAAAGCGGATGCCGCTCTTTTGCAGCCCGCTGACCATGTCGAGGACCTCGGTGGTGTACTCCGGGTCCAGGGCGCTGGTGGGCTCGTCCAGGAGCAGGAAGCGGGGATTGGGGGCAATGGCCCGGGCGATGGCGATGCGCTGCTGCTGGCCGCCGGAGAGCTCGCTGGGCCGCTTGTGCCCGTCTTCGGCCAGCCCGAAGCGCTCCAGCAGCTCGTCGGCGCGCTTACCGGCCTCTTCGGCGCTGTAGCCATGGACGACCATCAGGGGCCGAACGATGTTCTCCCGCCCCGTCATATGGTGGAACAGCCCGCCCCGCTGAAATACGAAGCCGATCTCCCGGCGATAGCGGGTCAGCTCCCGCTCTGAGGGTTGCAGCGCCTGCCCGTCGATGATGACGCGCCCCGCCGTCGGGGTCAGCAGGCCGCCCAGGATGCGCAGCAGGGTAGACTTACCGCCGCCGGAGGGGCCAATGATGGCCAAGGAGCTCACCTCGTCGGCGAAGTTCAGGTCATCGAGCACCAGGCGCCCGTTGTCAAAGGCTTTGCTCAGGTGCTCTAACTCAATTCTCATATCGGAACCGCCTCTCCAGATACTTGCTGATGAAGCTAATTGGCAGCGTCAGACACAGATAGATGATGCCCAGCCCCAGATATGCCTCGAACAGGTGGAAGGTGATGGTGCTGATCTCCTTAAAGCGCTGAGACAGCTCCACCACCGCGATCAGCGACAGCAGAGAGGAGTCCTTAATGATGGAGGCAAACTGCCCCGCCAGGGCCGGGACGGTGCGGGTGACCATCTGCGGGAGAATTACGTGGCGCAGGGTCTGCTTTTTGTCAAAGCCCACCGCCCTGGCCGCCTCCAGCTGTGTCTCGTCGATAGAGAGGTAGCTGCCGCGGATGATCTCGCAGATATACGCGCCCTCGAAGAGGGACAGGATCAGCGCCCCGGACAAAAAGCGGTTCTCAATGCCCCAGGCGGTGCCGACGATGTAATAAAAGAGGTAGATCTGCATCATCAGCGGCGTGCCGCGGATGACCGTGACATAGCCCTTGCACAGGTAGCGCAGCGGCAGCACCCGGGAGCTGCTGCCCGCGGCGCTCAGAGCTCCCAGCAGCAGGCTCAGCACCAGACTCATAAGACTCACCAGCACCGTGGTCTTAAACCCCTCCCAGATCCACAGCGGATACTGGGCCAGGACGGTGAAGTCCAGCTCCACGCTGATGCGCAGCAAAGACACCCAGAAAAAAGCGATGACGGCGGCGCAGACCAGGAGCATGTTCAGCGCCGCCTTAAGCGGCGACACCGGGCGGCCCTGGGTTTGTAAGAAGAAGTTCATGCCTCGTCCTCTGATTCAAAGAACCACTTAAAGCCCAGCTCGTCGAACGCGGCCTTATACTCGGCCATGTATTCCTCCGTCAGCTTGTCAAAGCCGCCCTCGGCCCTGTACTGCTCCAGAAAGGCGTTAAACTGCTCTCGCAGGGCGTCGTTGTCCATGCGGAAGGCCGCGCCCCAGTGCTCCACGTCCTGGAAGGGGATCAGGATGGCCTTTGTCACGTCGGGGTTTTGCTCGTTGGCGCGGTAAACGGACAGCTGATCGCGGATGTAGCCGTCGGCCTTGCCCTGGACCACCTCGGTCAGGCAGGCGCCGGCGTCCGCCAGGGCCAGGATCTCCGCGTTGGGCAGATTGGCCACGGCGTAGTGATAGCCGGTCGAGCCGGTGGCCACGGCGACCTTCTTACCCGCCTGGTTTAAGTCTTCCACGCTCTCTACGCCGGAGTCGGCCCGGGCCAGAACCGCCAGATAGGCGTTGGCATAGGGCTCAGAGAAGTCCACGCGCTGGGCCCGCTCCTCGGTGATGGTCATGGAGGAGAGGATCATGTCGATCTTTCCCGTCTCCAGGGCGGGAATGAGGCCGTCCCAGGCAATATTTTCGATCTTGACCTCCTTGCCGAGATACGTACCAAAGTCCTCGGTTTCCACGTCGCCGCAGCGGACCTCGATGTCCGGGAATTTTTCCCGGGCGATCTTCACCATCTCCGGAGAGATGTCTATGCCGGTGACGGAGGCCACTCCTCGGGCCAGGTAGT
>CALWWH010000096.1 GCA_944385195.1 uncultured Oscillospiraceae bacterium
CTGCCCATGACACAGCTCTGGGCGACCACAGGTTATATCCGGGGCGGCTGCAGCCCCATTGGCATGAAAAAAGCGTACCCAACCTGGTTCGACGAGACGGCGCGGCTCTGGGATGAGATTTCTGTCAGTGCTGGCAGACGTGGCTGTCAGGTCATCCTTGCACCGGCTGAGCTAATCGCACAGGTGGGGGCAGGAGAGGCAGACCTCACAATATAATCGAATATAAAATCATATAGTGTGGAGAGAAATCAGGGAAGGAGTGTTGATCTGTGGCGGAGATTTGGGATCTGTATGATGCGCAGCGACAGAATATGCACCGGACCATGCAGCGGGGCGATCCCGTGCCCACGGGTGCGCACCATGTGGTGGTAGACGTCTGGACTGTGACACCGGATGGAAAGTTTCTGCTGACTCAGAGGGCGCCGGGCAAGCGATTTGCCGGTATGTGGGAGTGTACTGGCGGCTCTGTGCTGGCCGGAGAGAGCAGCGAAGCGGGCGCAATGCGCGAATTGCGGGAGGAAACTGGTATGGTAGCCACCTCTGGCCAATTGGCACTGATACATTCGGTGCGCGTTTTTGAGCGCTTTGTGGACACTTACCTATACCGGACAGAGTTGGACCTGAGCAAGCTGATCCTGCAACAGAGCGAGGTCTGCGACGCAAAACTGGTGAGCTTTGATGAACTCTGTGCTCTCTTTCAGACAGGGGTTGTCATGCCCCGCGAGCGCTTCCCGCTCTACCGTAAGCTGCTGGCCCAGGCGGCGGGGATTGAGGCCTGATGCCCCTAATTGAAACGAATCGCCTTGTCATTCGGGAGTTTACAATGGAGGATCTGAGCGACCTCCACGAGATCCTTGGCGACGCTGAAACGATGAAATACAGCGAACCGCCTTATGATCCTGCGAAAACACAGGCGTTTCTGCGCTCTTTCTGTATTGACCGCCATGGCGCCCTTGCAGCGTGGGAGAAGCGGGCACAGAAGGTGATCGGCTACATTCTGTTTAGCGGCGCGCAATCGGGTGTATATGAGATGGGCTGGTTTTTCAACCGCAGCTTTTGGAGGCAAGGGTATGCCTGCGAGGCCTGCAAAGCGGTGATTGAGTACGCTTTCCAAGACCGAAATGCCAACAAGATTTTTGCCGAGACCATCGATGGTGTCAAGTCTATCGGCCTGATGCGAAAGCTCGGCATGACCCAGGAGGGCATCCAGCGGAGTCAAGTTCGCGGCCCCGATGGCCACTGGGCGGATCTGTATCTGTATGGACTTTTGCGGGAACAATGGGAAAAACTGCATTGAAAACAGCGGTAGGGGAGGCCCTTGCCGCTGTTTTTATCCCGCATCTGTAAAAAGGTTTTTATCGCCTCTTCGCAAAAATCCCTTGCGTACTGCCTCCAGGGATGGTAAAATATTCAGAGTATGTAAAATTCACACCGGGAGGGATTGCCGTGAACAACGACCAGAACATCGACCAGCTGCGCCCCCATGAGGAAGAGGAAAAGCCTGTCTACATCCCGCGGCCCAAGTGGCAGCTGGTTTTGGCTTGGGTGCTCATTGCCATCATGGTCATCGCGGTGATCAACGTTTGTTATTGGCAGATTGTCAGCTGAGATGCGGATCTTAGGTATCGATCCAGGCTACGCGACGATTGGGTTTGGACTCATCGAGTCCCAGCACGGGCAGTGTACCCCGCTGCAGTACGGTGCGGTTACGACCCCAGTGGGGGCGGACTTCCCGTACAGGCTGCAAATACTATATGAGGATATGACTGGGCTGCTCAAAGACTTGCAGCCAGAAGCGGTGGCGATTGAAGAACTCTTTTTCAACACGAACATCACCACAGGCATTCAGGTGGCCCACGGACGCGGCATCATCCTGCTGGCTTGTCAGCAGGCGGCGGTTCCAATTTTTGAATACAGTCCGTCGCAGGTCAAACAGGCAGTGGCAGGATATGGAAAGGCGACCAAACACCAAGTGATGGATATGACCCGGCGGCTGCTGAAACTCAACGCCATCCCACGGCCTGATGACGCTGCGGACGGCCTGGCACTGGCCATCTGCCACGCCAGGTCGCGCACCAGCCTCCTGGCGGCGCTACAGCCTTGACAATGAGAACTGAGGAATCACTATGTTTTACTATCTAAATGGCACCGTTGCCCTGATGGATAACGGTCTGGTGGTGCTGGATGTGGGCGGTGTCGGCTTCAGCGTCCAGACCACCAGCTGGTCCCAGGGCCAGATGAAGACCGGCGCGCAGTGCAAGCTCTACACCCACTGCAACATCCGCGAGGATGCCTTTGACATTTTCGGGTTTACTACCCGCGAGGAGCTGCGCTGTTTTCAGCAGTTGGTAGCCGTCAACGGCGTGGGGCCAAAGGCGGCCCTGGCAATTTTGTCCACAGCAACGCCCAGGGGACTTACTATGGCTGTTTTGACGGGCGATGAGAAGACCCTGACCATGGCCCCGGGCGTGGGTAAAAAGATTGCCCAGCGGATTTTGCTGGAACTCAAAGACAAGATGGGTGCGGTGCAGGAAATCGATTTCTCCAGAGGTGGGGAGGTGTTGCCTGCGGCCATGACTG
>CALWWH010000097.1 GCA_944385195.1 uncultured Oscillospiraceae bacterium
GGAACCCTCGTTGATGATGCGCTGGAGGGTCTCCCGGAGCTTGCTGCGGGCGTCGTCGGGCATCCGGATGAGCTTGGTGTTGAGTCCTTCATTGACCAGCTCGAAAAGGGATTTGCCGAAGATATTGCTCTGCCAGAGCTTTTCCGTGTTGCCTTCGTACTCGCTGAGAAGATAGTTCAGCAGGTCCTCGCTCTGCTTTTCGTCGCCCACCATGGGGCTAAGCTCCGTCTCGATGTCCGCGCGGAGCATGTGTATGCTGGGGGCGCTGGCCTTGAGGCGCACGCCGTAGCTGCCGCCCCTGTGGATGATCTCCGGGACGTCGAGGGTCATCTCCTCCGGACCGGGCTGGACGATGCCGTAGCCGGTAGCGCGGACCTGCGCCAAGGCGGAGGCGATCTTCTCGTACTCCCGCTGGACGGCGGAGAGCTCCGAAAGCTGCCGCAGCAGGTCCCCATCATTTTCAATGGTGAGCCCTGACTGCTCCCCGAGTACGCGGTAAAACAGCGCCTCCGGGAAGACAACGCTGACGCGGACGATGCCGCTGCCTAGGTCGATGTGGTCAATGCCGCAGGACTCGACATCCTCCAGAGCGGTCAGCTTGGTGACGGCGGGGGATGCATCGCGTACCAGTTTCACGGCGGCGCAGTCACTGCGGATGGCGTCATAGAGCGTGGCCTTGATCGGATGGGACGCGGGAAGGGCATCCACCCAGCGAGGCAAGAAGAATTCCACCTGTTGGACTGGAAAGACGTTCAGCAGGGCGGTCAGGATCTGCCGGATGTCGCTCTCTGTGAGCGTCTGAGCGTTGATCGGGAGAACCTCGACCCCATACTTGGTCTGTAGCTCGCTGCAGATGGCCTGGACGGCGGGGGAGCGGGGCTCGGCGCTGTTAACCAGAACCAGGAAAGGCTTTCCGGTGGCCTGCATGTCCATAATGGCGCGGGCTTCTGCGTCTAGATAGTCGCTGCGGGGAATGTCGGTGATGCTGCCGTCGGTGGTCATGACGATGCCCACGGTGCAGTGATCTTCCATGACTTTGCGGGTGCCCAGTTCGGCGGCTTCGCTCATGGGCAGCTCGTGATCAAACCAGGGAGTAGTGACCATGCGGGGCTTGCCGTCTTCCTCCGCGCCTACGGCGCCGGGGACAAGGTAGCCCACGCTGTCGATGAGGCGGATAGACAGCTGTGCCGTCCCGTCAGGGCTGATGCTGACGGCCTCCTCGGGAATAAATTTCGGCTCGGCGGTCATAATGGTCTTCCCGGAGCCGCTCTGGGGCAGCTCATCCCGTGCGCGTTCCCGGCGATAGACGTTCTCGATGTTGGGAATCACCAGCTCCTCCATGAACCGCTTGATAAAGGTGCTCTTGCCGGTCCGCACCGGCCCTACAACACTCAGATAGATATGTCCATCGGTACGCTGCCCGATCTGTTGGTAGATGCTCTCCATTGGCTTGGCCTCCTGTCGGTGATGTCTGGTCAAGCTTATGTGTGCGCTGCGGGGAACATACCAATAATCAAAAATCACGGTTCATTTTATTGTTGTTGGGCCCTAAGTCAAGGGCCCTCTGTGCCATATACAGAGCGCCCGCATCACGAAACTTGCTCTTGCAATCTAAACTGCACTGTGGTAAACTATACAAGAGTACAAATAACCACTGAAGGTGGAAATCATGATACGATTGGAGAAAGACCTATGATGCTAAGCAAGAAGCTTTTGGAACAGGTCCTGGCGCGGGCGCTGTCCACCGGGGCTGACTATGCGGAGATCTATACCGAAAACACTACCAGCAAGGCCATCACCATGGTAGGCAGCAAGGTCGACCGCATCGCCGATGAGCTCATCTCCGGGGCAAGTGTGCGCGTGTTTAAGGGCCTGCGCAGCGTTTGCGGAAGCACTGCCGACCTGAGCGAGGCAGGTCTGCTGGCCTGTGCCGGCAAGGTTGCCGATGTGCTGGGCCAGGGCAGCGCCCCCATCCGGATCAACCTCAACGAGCGGCTTTTTGGCGATGCGCACCCCATCCGCATTGTCCCCAGCAGCGTGGGCAACGACGTGAAGGTTGAGCTTTTGCGCCGCGGCTGCGATTCTGCCAAGGCTTACCACAGCTCCATCAGCCAGGTCAGCGGGACCATCCTGGACGTGGACCACAAGATCCAAATCGCCACCAGCGAGGGCCTGCTGGCAGAAGACCGCCAGGTTCGTACCCGCATGAGCCTTGAGGCCATCGCCAGCAACGGCAACGAGAACCAGGCCGGCATGGTCACTCCCGGCGTCCGCCAGGGACTGGAGATGTTTGAGCAGTTTGTGCCAGAGGAGCTGGGCCGTCAGGCGGCGGCGCAGGCGGTGACCATGCTCAGCGCAGGCTACTGCCCGGCGGGCACCATGCCGGTAGCCATCGGCAACGGCTTTGGCGGCGTTATCTTCCATGAGGCATGCGGCCATTCTCTGGAGGCAAGCGGCGTGGCTCTGGGCCAGAGCCAGTTTGCCGGCAAGCTCGGCCAGCAGATCGCCTCTCCAAAGGTCACGGCGATCGATGACGGCACCATGACCAACGCCTGGGGCTCCATTAACATTGACGATGAGGGCACTCCTGCCCGCAAGAACGTCCTGATTGAGAACGGCGTTTTAAAGTCTTACATGATTGATAAGTTCAACGGCCGCCGTATGGGCATGGAGTCCACCGGTAACTCTCGCCGTCAGAGCTATCTCTATGAGCCCACCTCCCGCATGACCAACACCTACATCGCCGAGGGCCAGGACAATAATGACGACATCATCGCCTCTATCGAATATGGCCTTTACGCCAAGACCATGGGCGGCGGCCAGGTCAATCCGCTGACTGGGCAGTTTAACTTTGGCGTCCGTGAGGGCTACATGGTCCGCAACGGTAAGATCTGTGAACCGGTCCGCGGTGCGATGCTGGTTGGCAAGGGCTCTGAGGTCCTAATGAACATCGATATGGTCGGCACCGGTCTGGCGCTGTCCGCCGGTATGTGCGGCGCGTCCAGCGGCTCCATCCCCACCTTTGTGGGCCAGCCGATGATCCGTGTCTGCGCCATCACTGTTGGCGGCCGCTGAAAGGGAGGTACACCATGATCTATACTGAATTCAAAGAAGCTGTTTTTGCCCATGCCCAGGCCCTGGGCCTGAAGGACTACGAGCTATACTACACCGCCGGAGAGTCCGTCAGTGTCGACGTATTCCAGCAGCAGATCAACGGTTTCGGAAGCACCACCGAGCTGGGTGCCTGCTTCCGCTGCCTGATCGATGGCAAGATGGGCTATGCCTCTACCAGTCTGCTCAGCGCTGAGGAGGCCGTCCGCGTGGTTGAGGCCGCCATGGAGAACGCCCGCACCATTGAGAGCGAAGAGCTTTGCTTTATCCACCCTGGCGACGCAGCTTATGCTGCCTTGACTCCGAAGCAGGTCAGCACGCCCACTACCGAAGAGATGATCTCCTTTGCGCTGGAGCTGCAAAAGACCCTCTATGCGACGGATGCCCGTGTCATCGATGGCACGCAGTGCGGCGTCAGCTTCGGCACCAGCGAGCTGGCCATCGACAACTCCTATGGACTCTCTCTGCGCGACAGCAGTAAAATGGCCTCTGCTGTGGGCATGGTCGTCCTTCAGGATGGAGAGCCCTATGACGGCTACCAGACCGAGATTGGAAGCCTTGACACCATGGACAAGGAAAAGATCGCCAAAAAGGTGGTGGAGAAGGCCGCCAACAAGGTCGGCGGCGAGGTTGGCCCTACCGGCAGCTTCCCAGTCCTGCTGACCCCGAGCGCCATGCGCGCCCTGATGACTGCTTTTGTGGGCGTTTTCTCTGCCGAAAATACCCAGAAGGGCTTGTCTCTGCTGGCTGGCAAAGAAGGGCAGACTATCGCTGCGGAGTGTGTAACGCTGATGGATGACCCCTTCTATGCCGACAGCTACGCCCAGGCCAGCTTTGACGCCGAGGGCTGCGCTACGAGTACCAAGGCTGTCATTGAAAACGGCGTCCTGAAGACTCTGCTGCACAACCTGAAGACTGCGCATGTGGCTGGGGTAAAGACCACAGCCAACGCCTCCAAGGCGAGCTATGCCGCTACGGTTGGCATCAGCCCCTACAACTTCTACATCGTTCCCGGTGAGAAGACCCAGGACGAGCTGCTGGCGCAGATGGGTAACGGTGTCATCGTCGACAGCTTCGGCGGGCTCCACGCAGGTGCCAGCGCCGTCAGCGGCGACTTCTCCCTGCAGAGTACCGGTTTCCTGGTTGAGAACGGCAAGAAGGGAAAGTACATCCACAGCTTTACCGTGGCCGGAAACTTCTTCGAGCTGCTCAAGAAAATTGTCGCCGTCGGCTCTGACCTGGAGATGGGCACCCCCAACGGCAACACCTGCCTGGGCTCCCCGAGCCTGTTGATCGATCAGCTTTCCCTGGCGGGTAAGTAAGAACACCAATAACAGCAATGGCTGCTTGGGACTTTCCAGAGCAGCCATTGCTTTTTGAAGGCCGTGGAGTTAAGGTGCAGATGCGGTTTCTCTGCCGCTTGAGACGTTCTTGCAATCCCTCTAAACATATGCTATACTAATTCTACCTGAAAAAACTACACATCGGAGGTACATAACCATGGACTATCGTGCAATTGTCGATTCCTTCCTGCGCAAATATGACCAGCATCCCGACGCCATCGATATGGCGGCGCTGACCGCTACCTTCGTCTCTGAGATGAAGGCCGGTCTGGCTGGCGAGCCCTCTTCTCTGATGATGATCCCGACCTACCTGTCCGCAGACGGCGCCATTCCTCTCGGCGAGACTGCCATCGCCATCGACGCCGGCGGCACCAACCTGCGCACTGCCCTGGTTACCTTCACCGAAAGCGGCATTGAGGTCAGCGATTTTACAAAGCGGCCCATGCCAGGCACCACCAAGACCCTGACCAAGGAAGAGTTTTTGGCGGAAATGGTCAGCTATCTGAAGCCTCTGGTTCGTAAGGCAAGCAAGATCGGTTTCTGCTTTAGTTTTCCGGCCGAGGTGCAGCCCAACCACGATGCCAAGGTTATCATGTTCTGCAAGGAGGTCAACATTACCGGTGCGGAGAATATGATGATCTGCGCGGAGATTGCTCAGGCGCTGAAGGCTGAGGGCGTCGATACCCCGGTGAGCTTTGTCCTGCTCAATGACACCGTTGCGACCCTTCTGGGCGGCCCGAACCCCGGTCCTGGCGAGCGCATGGATGGTCAGATTGGCTTCATTCTTGGTACCGGCACCAACACTGCCTATGTCGAGCGGTGCGCTAACATCAAGAAGCTGGGCGCTGGTTTTGAGACCGGCAACATGATCATCAACACCGAGTCCGGCATTTTTGACAAGGTTCCCATGGGCGAATTCGACCGCCGCATGGACGCCGCCTCTGCCAATCCCAACGACCACATCTTCGAGAAGATGATCTCTGGCGTTTATCTGGGCTTAGTCATCCGCCAGACCGTTATGGAAGCGGCCCGCCAGGGCCTGTTCTCTGCTGAGAGCAGCGTAGTGAATCTGCCCGAAATCTCTATGGTGGAGGTTGATGCCTTCCTGCGTCAGCCCTACGGCGACAATGTGATTGCCAACTGCTGCGCCAGCGACGATGACCGCGAGCTGATGTACACCTTCATCGACCGCGCCCTGGACCGCGGCGCGAAGCTGGTCACCGTCAATATGGCCGCGCTGATGGAGCAGATGGACGGCGGCAAGCGCATGAGCGCGCCGTGCCGCATCGTTGTGGAGGGCAGCACCTTCCACAAGTGCTTCAGCTATCGGGAGCGCATTGAGCGTTACATGAAGGCCTACGTCAACGAGACCCTGGGCAGGTACTATCTCTTCACCTCCGGTGACGACGTCAACCTGGCCGGTTCTGCCGGCGCTGCGCTGCTTAACGCGTAAGGAAAGAATATGGAGGAACGGCCATGGCGCCGTTCCTCCATATTTTATCCCACCAGGGGTTGATCATTTTTATATTTCCCCTATGTGCCCCAGCAAATTTCGTGTACAGCCTCCCTTGACAAGCTTACCCGCGTCCTATATAATGTAACGGATAGAGATAACAGAAGAGGAGTGCGAGCGATGACGTACCTGCTGAAGAACGCCACCGTGTATTGCAGCGGCAATTGGGAACAGCGCGATCTAGCGATTAAAGATGGGGTAATTGTTTCCATTTCCGAGTGTGGGATCCCAGATGTGGTATTTTCTTTGGATCATTGTTATATTTTTCCCGGTTTCACCGATGTGCACGTGCATTTCCGTGAGCCGGGTTTTTCGTATAAAGAGACCATTGCCACCGGCAGCGCTGCCGCAGCGCGGGGCGGCTATACCACGGTGTGCACCATGCCGAATCTCACCCCGGTTCCCGACACGGTTCCCCATCTGAATGAGCAGCTGGCTCTGATTGATCGGACTGCTGTTGTCCACGTCCATCCCTCCGGGGCGATCACTATGGGCCGCAAGGGTATGGAGTTGGCCGACCTGGCGGGGATGGCGCCCAAAGTCTGCGGCTTTTCCGATGACGGCTCAGGCGTCCAGAACGACGACATGATGCGTGCGGCCATGATGGAGGCCAAGCGCCTGGGCAAGGTGATCGCTGCCCACTGTGAGGATGAGTCTCTGCTGCGCGGGGGATACATCCACGATGGGGTCTATGCCGCCAAGCACGGCCACAAGGGTATCTGCTCCGAGAGTGAGTGGGGCCAGATTGCCCGGGACCTGGAGCTGGTGCGGCAGACGGGCTGTAGTTACCACGTCTGCCATATCTCCACCAAGGAGAGCGTTGACCTGATCCGCAAGGCCAAGGCTGAGGGCCTGGACGTCACCTGTGAGACTGGCCCCCACTACCTGGCGTTCTGCGACGAGCAGCTGAAAGAGGACGGCAGATTCAAGATGAACCCGCCCCTGCGCAGCGCAGCCGACCGCGATGCCCTGCTGGAGGGCATTCTGGACGGCACCATCGACATGATCGCTACAGATCACGCGCCCCATAGCCTCCAGGAGAAATCCCGGGGGCTGGCCGGCAGCGCCATGGGCGTTGTAGGATTGGAAACTGCCTTTCCGGCCCTTTACACCTGGCTGGTGCGGCAGGGTTACGTCAGTCTGGAATTTCTGATGAATCTGCTAAACCGCAATCCCAACCGCCGCTTCGGCATCGGCAACACGCTCGAAGAGGGTATGCCTGCAAATTTGTCGGTCTGGGACCTGGAACGCAGCTACAAAGTCGATCCGGAGCAGTTTCTCACCATGGGCCGCAGCACCCCGTTCGAAGGGGTCCGCCTGTGGGGCGCCTGCTGCATGACCTTCTGTGATGGCAACTTAGTATGGGAGGAACAGGCATGAAACAGGGAATCTTCACTATCCGATCAAACATTGCACTGACTTCCGATGTATGGCAGATGAGCTTGGAGGGGGATACCTCCGCCATTACCACGCCGGGACAGTTCGTCAACATCAAGTTGGAGGGTTTTTTTCTCCGCCGCCCGATCTCTGTCTACGATTGGAACGGAACGTCTCTGAGCATCGTCTATAAAACCGTTGGCAGGGGCACCCGCGCCATGTCCCAGATGCAGCCGGGCGCGTCGCTGGACATCCTGACGGGCCTGGGCAATGGATACGACCTGAGCAAGGCGGGCCAGAGGCCCCTTTTGATGGGCGGCGGCGTCGGCGTCCCGCCTTTGTACGGCCTGGCCAAGCGATTGGTCAAGATCGAGGGCTGCAAGCCCGTGGCGATCCTAGGCTTTAACACGGCCTCGGAGATTTTCGCCGAGGAGGCGTTCAAGGCCCTGAACATAAAGACCGTTGTCTGCACCGCTGACGGCAGCTATGGCGTCAAGGGCTTTGTCACCGACGGCATGCCGGAGGACTATTCGTATTTCTACTGCTGCGGCCCGGAGCCCATGCTCAAGGCCATCGACCGTAAGGCGACTACCAGCGGCCAGCTGAGCTTTGAAGAACGTATGGGCTGCGGTTTCGGCGCCTGCATGGGCTGCACCTGCGCCACCAAGTACGGCAATAAGCGGATCTGTCGGGACGGCCCAGTACTGGAGAGGGAGGAGATCATATGGTAAATCTGTCCGTGAACCTCAGCGGCGTTGTGCTGAAAAACCCCGTCATCCCTGCCTCCGGTACCTTTGGGTTTGGCTATGAGTTCGCTGAGTGGTATGATCTGAACGAGCTGGGCTCCATCAGCTGCAAGGGCACCACCCGTGAGGCGAGATTTGGCAATCCCACCCCCCGCATTGCCGAGTGTGAGCGCGGTATGCTCAATGCGGTCGGCCTGCAGAACCCTGGCGTCGACGCGGTCATTGCCCAGGAGCTGCCCCATCTGCGACAGGTCTATCAGGGCCCTGTTATTGGCAACGTCAGTGGCTTCTCATTAGAGGAGTACGCACAGACCTGTGAGAAGATGAACGACCATGTGGACATCCTGGAGGTTAACATCAGCTGTCCCAACGTCCATGCCGGCGGCATGAGCTTTGGTACTGAGCCCAAGAGCGCGGCAGAGGTTACCAAGGCTGTTAAGGCTGTCACCACAAAGCCTGTTTATATGAAGCTGACTCCCAACGTTACGGATATCACGGCCATCGCCAGGGCTTGCGCGGAGGCTGGCGCCGACGGCATCAGCCTCATCAATACACTCTTGGGGATGCGCATTGATTCCAGACGCCGCCGGCCTGTCCTGGCCAACATCACGGGCGGATTCTCCGGCCCGGCGATCTTTCCGGTGGCGGTTCGCATGGTCTGGCAGGTCTACGAGGCGGTCAAGCTGCCCATCATTGGCATGGGTGGCGTCAGCACGGCAGCAGACGTTGTCGAACTGATGCTGGCCGGCGCCACCGCAGTGCAGGTGGGGGCCGCCAACCTGATCGACCCCTGCGCCTGTAAGAACATCATCGATTCACTGCCTGGTGAGCTGGAAGCTCTGGGCGTCAAAGACATCAACGAACTGATCGGAGGAGCACATCATGGGTAAAGACGTTATTATCGCATTGGATTTCCCGGGACGGGAGCAAACTTTCGCCTTCCTGGACAAGTTCCAGGATCGAAAGCCCTTCGTCAAGATCGGTATGGAGCTGTTTTATGCCACCGGTCCGGAGATGGTGCGGCAGATCAAGGCCCGCGGCCACCAGATCTTCCTGGATCTGAAGCTGCACGACATTCCCAACACCGTCAAGCGGGCCATGGCGGCTCTGTCCGCTTTGGATGTCGATATGTGCAATCTGCACGCCGCGGGTACCGTTGCCATGATGGAGGCTGCCCTCGAGGGCCTGACCCGTCCCGACGGCACCCGTCCGCTGCTGCTGGCCGTCACGCAGCTGACCTCGACCAGCGAGGAGCGGATGCGCGAGGAGCTGTGGATTGACCACCCCATGGACCAGACGGTGCTGCACTACACGGAGCTGGCGAAAAAAGCCGGCCTGGACGGCGTTGTCTGCTCTCCCTTGGAGGCTGGAAAGGTGCACGACCGCTGCGGCAGCAGCTTCCTCACCGTCACCCCCGGCGTCCGCTTCGCGGACGGCGACATCGGCGACCAGGTCCGGGTCATGACCCCGGCCGAGGCAAAGCGTATTGGCTCGGACTATATCGTCGTAGGCCGCCCCATCACCCAGGCCGCCGACCCCGTTGCAGCATGGCAGCGCTGTATTGATGAATTTGTTGGTTAATTGTACTCAATTAGGAGGATATTACTATGGAACTCGAACGTAAAGTTGCCGAAGGCTTGCTGTCTATCGGCGCCGTCTTCTTCCGCCCGCAGGAGCCCTTCACCTGGGCCAGCGGGATTAAGAGTCCTGTCTACTGTGACAACCGCCTGATCCTCACTGCCCCCCAGGTGCGTGATGTGGTGGAGGCTGGCATCGCCGAGACCATCCGCCGCGAGTATCCCGACTGCGAGATCCTGATGGGTACCTCTACTGCCGGTATTGCCCACGCGGCCATCGCCGGCCACCTGATGGGCCTTCCCATGGGCTATGTCCGCAGCGGTGCCAAGGACCATGGCCGTCAGAACCAGATCGAGGGCAAGCTCGAGAAGGGCCAGAAGGTGGTCGTCGTCGAGGATTTGATCTCCACCGGCGGGTCCGTCATCGAGGTCGTCGAGGCCCTGCGTGAGGCTGGCGCCGAGGTTCTGGGCATTGTCAGCATCTTCACCTATGGCATGCAGAAGGGCCTGGATCGCCTGGCTGCCGCCAAGGTCAAAAACGTCAGTCTGGTGCGCTTTGACACCATGGCGCAGGTCGCCGCTGAGACCGGCTATATCCAGCCGGAGGATGTAGCCCGCCTGATCGCTTTCCGTAACAATCCTTCTGATGAGAGCTGGATCGGAGGTAGCAAGTGAGACACCTCATCGACATCTTAGATTTGAGCAAGCAGGAGATTGATGAACTGCTTGCAACTGCCAATGACATCATCGATCATCCGGCGGATTACGCTGAGGTCTGCCACGGTAAGAAACTGGCGACCTTGTTCTTTGAACCCTCTACCCGTACCCGCCTGAGCTTTGAGGCGGCCATGTACGAGCTGGGCGGCAACGTCCTGGGCTTCTCTGAGGCTAGCAGCTCCTCTGCTTCCAAGGGTGAGAGCGTCAGCGATACCATCCGCGTGGTCAGCAACTACGCCGACATCATCGCCATGCGCCACCCCAAGGAGGGCGCGCCCATGGTCGCATCTATGAAGAGCTCTGTGCCCATCATCAACGCCGGTGACGGCGGCCATAACCACCCCACGCAGACGCTGACCGATCTGCTGACGATCAGCCGCGAGCAGGATCGTCTGGATCATCTGACCATCGGTTTTTGCGGCGACCTGAAGTTTGGACGCACGGTTCACTCCCTGCTCTGCGCCATGGCCCGCTATGAGAAGGTCAAGATGATCTTTATCGCTCCTGAGGAACTGAAAATCCCTGACTACCTCATCACTGAGGTGCTGGAGCCCGCCGGTGTTGAGTATGTGCAGACCACGGACCTAGAATCGGTCATTCCCGAACTCGACATCTTGTATATGACCCGCGTCCAGCGGGAGCGCTTCTTCAACGAGGCGGATTACCTGCGCCTGAAGGACAGCTATATCCTGACTCCGCCCAAGCTCGCCCCGGCAAAGTCCACCATGCGCGTGCTGCACCCGCTGCCCCGCGTCAACGAGATTGCGGTGGCTGTAGATGAAGATCCCCGTGCTTGCTATTTTGAACAGGCGAAGAACGGAAAATATGTCCGTATGGCACTGATTATGAAACTCCTGGGGGTGACAAAATGATTATTGGCCAGATCGAAAATGGCATCGTCCTTGACCACATCACCGCAGGCCGCGCTATGGAGATCTACGATGTCCTCCATCTGGGCGAACTGGACTGCACCGTGGCGATCATCAAGAACGCCCAGAGTGAAAAGCTTGGCCGTAAAGACATCCTGAAAGTTTATGACGTCATTGACCTGGATATGGACATCCTTGGCTATATTGACCCGGGTATCACCGTCAATATCATTCAAAATGGCAAGGTGGTGGAGCGCCGGCATCTGGAGCTGCCTGTGCGCGTGGAGAACGTCATCCGCTGCAAGAACCCGCGCTGCATTACCTCTGTCGAGCCGGGCCTCAAACAGGTTTTCAAGCTGACCGACCGTGTCCGCGGCGTCTACCGCTGCATCTACTGCGACACGCAGGCAAAATAAAATAGCAGGCGCCACTGCCGGCGAGAAAAAGCCACGCTGCGAAGGGAACCGCAGCGTGGCTTTGTTTTTACATTGTGGTGCGGCCTTCTAAGGCCCGCAGCAGCGTAATCTCGTCGGCGTATTCCAACTGGCTGCCTACGGGAACGCCATAGGCCAACCGGGTTACCAATACGCCCAAGGGACGCAGCAGGCGGGAGAGATACATCGCCGTTGCCTCGCCCTCGGTATCGGGGTTGGTGGCCATGATGACCTCCTTGATCTCGCCCTGGCCGACGCGCTGCAATAGTTCGCGGATCTTCAGATCGTCAGGGCCGACGTGGTTTAGCGGGGAAATGACACCGTGGAGAACGTGATAGAGTCCGTGGTATTCCCGGGCGCGCTCCATGGCCACCAGGTCGCGGGGCTCGGCGACAACGCAGACCGTAGACCGATCCCGCTCTTCGTCGGCGCAGATGGAGCAGATCGCCTCGTCGGTGAGGTTCTGACACACCGGACAGGTGTGAACCGTATGTTTGGCCTCCAAAATGGCGTTTGCAAAGCCCTCGGCATCCTCTAACGGCATCTCCAGTACGGAGAAAGCCAGCCGCTGGGCCGTCTTGGCGCCAATCCCCGGCAGACGGGCAAATTGCTCCTGAAGCCGTTCCAGAGAGGAGGGTAGATACTGCATCTTAGAACAGACCACCCAGGTTTAAGCCGCCAGTGAGCTTGCTCATATTGGCGTTGGCGGCGTCCTCAGCGGCGCGCAGTGCCTCGTTGACAGCGGCCACGACAAGGTCTTGCAGCATCTCGACATCATCGGGGTCCACTGCCTCAGGGTCGATGGTAACGCTCAGCAGCTCCTTCTTGCCGGAGACAACTGCCTCCACGACACCGCCGCCCGCCTTGGCAGAGAAGGTACGCTCCTCCAGCTCCTGCTGCATCTTGAGCATATCCTGCTGCATCTTCTGCGCCTGCTTAATCATGTTCATATTGACTGCGCCGCCCATGGGGCTGCCGCCGCGATAACCCTTTGCCATAGTTGTCCGACCTTTCTGTTTTATAATATTGGGAAATTTATTTGATTGTGATGTTATTTAGCCCCTTGGCGTTGCTCAGGATTTGATTCATGCCGTCACACCCGCTGCCATCAGAGACCTTGAAGCTGACAATGACCTGCCGTCCCAGCAGTGCCGCAGCCCGATTGGCGATGAGGTTGCCGACGCCGGGATTGTCCACCAAGCGCCGGATAGTCTCGTTCTGGCACACAAGCACCACGTTGTCGCCGCTTAAGTGGCAGCTCACGGGCCCCTTGAGTGCGAAGAAGCCGCGGACTGATGGCTTCAGCTCCGGGCGAATTGCATTGAGCAAATCAGGCCAAAAGCCCACCGGAGCGTTTTCGACCGGTGCCGCATCGCAGGGGGGCGATCCTTCCTCCCGGGGAGGGGGCTCATTCCGGGCACAGACCTGCGGGGCGGGAACGGGGTTGACGACTGCGGCGGTGGCAGCGGGAACGCCGGATTGAATCTGCTGCTCCAGACGGGAGATACGCGCGTCCAAAGCCGCAGTATCCAGCGACAGTGCCGGGTCACACATCCGCAGCAGGCACAGCTCTGCGTCAATGCGCCGGTTTGCACTCTTGGCAAAGCCGGAGGAGGTCTGCTGCAAGAGATTGGTGAGGTAGAGCAGTTCCGGGGCTGTAAAACGCTCAGCCAGGGCGGAGGTTTCCGCCTCTGCAAAGCGGCCTGAGAGCAGGGAAGTCCCGCCGGGAATGCTGCGGCGCACCAAAAGATCGCGGGTCAGGTCAGTCAGTTCTGACAAAAGCGCAGCCAGATCTTTGCCCGCGGAATAGAGATCGGAGAGCAATTGCAATGCCGCTGCAGTGTCGTGTTCTGCCACAGCGTGCAAAATGGCGGTGCTCTTTTGCGCGCCGGCCAGGCCCAGGGTGGCGTAGACCTGGTCTATATCCAGCGTCCCGCCGGAGGCAGAACATTGATCCAGCAGACTCAGGGCGTCGCGCATCCCGCCGTCGGCCAGCTGGGCCAATAATCTGGCAGCGCCATCGGTCAGGGGGATGTGTTCCTGTAAGGCGACGTATTTCAGCCGGCCCTCGATGTCCTCCACCTGCAAGCGGCGGAAGCTGAAGCGCTGGCAGCGGGAGAGAATGGTAGCGGGGACCTTATTGAGCTCTGTGGTGGCCAGAATGAACATCAAATGCTCCGGCGGCTCTTCGATGATCTTCAGCAGAGCATTAAAAGCTGCTGCGGAGAGCATGTGAACCTCGTCGATGATGTACACCCGGCGCCGAACCTCTGCCGGGGCGTAAATCGCGTCATCCCGCAGAGAACGGATGTTGTCAACGCCGGAGTTGGAGGCTGCGTCGATCTCCAGCACATCTGTGACAGAGCCGTTGTCGATGCCCAGACAGGAGGGGCAGGCGTTGCAGGGGTTGCCGTCAATGGGATGCTGGCAGTTGATGGCCTTGGCCAGGATGCGGGCGCAGGTGGTCTTGCCGGTGCCGCGGGTACCTGTGAAGAGGTAAGCGTGACTGAGCCGGTCTTCCGCCACCTGGCGGCGCAGGGTCTGGGTGATGGCACGCTGACCCACGACGTCATCAAAACTGGCAGGCCGGTAAGTCCGATATAAAGCCTGATGCATGCAATCACCTCTTAAAAATAGGTGTGACCACGGCAAGACCGCACACCCACCTCTGAAGACGCCTTTATATCCGTAACCCCTGCAGCCGGCTCAGAGGCGGCTACCTCACGGCACACGAAAGGTTCCACTTAATGCTGCTCGGTTCCCCGCCTGACATGGTTCGTGGGTTTCCGTTGCGCAAGACCGTCTCATCATCGCTGCTTACAGGGGGCAGACAATACAAACGCGCTCCTCGGGTGGGAATTCATCCCTGCTGTAGCGGATTGCAGGCAACAGGGCACCGCTATCTCCCCGACTAGTGCGGCCTTGCCGCGGTCACACCGCGCAAGACATAGAGTATTATACCCGATGTCTGGGAAAATTGCAACATCTTTCTTCGTCCTCGGCTTTGGTAATTGCCTGCATCCACGCATTCCCTCTTGCACTCGTGACAATGTTCTGGTACAATAAATACAGTTCGACACCATTTGACACCAAGTGACGAAAATTCAGGAACAAAATGTAACTTTTTCACGTCTGCTTTTGTATCCATACCCAGAGGAGGCCTGTTATGAAATACAGGATCGGATTGTTTTTTACTATCATTGCCATGGCTTTGCTGCTGACGATGAGCGTCACGGCGGCGAACACCCACGGCGATGTACATAACCACCGCTACGACGGATACACCATCCGTCAAGGCGTGGATGTCTCGGAGCACAACGGCAAGATCGACTGGCGTGCTGTGGCGTCCAGCGGACAGGCGGACTTCGTTTTTATCCGGGTGGGCTACCGGGGCTATACCTCAGGGGGGTTATATCCTGACAGCCACTACAAGGAGAATTTCGACGCTGCGCTGGCGGCGGGGATTGACGTGGGTGCGTACATCTACTCTCAGGCCATTACAACCCAGGAAGCGGAGCAGGAGGCACGCTACATCCTGGAACTGCTGGATAAATACCACTACACAGAGCGGCTGACGCTGCCCATTGTCATCGACTTTGAGTACGCAGAGTCCAATGGTTATACCGGTCGGCTCTATAACGCAAAGCTCAGCGCCGAGGCGGCGACAGCGATTTGCAACGCCTTTTGCAAGGTCATTCGAGAGGCGGGCTACGAGCCCTGCGTCTATGCAAACCCGGTCATGTTTGACGGCAAGCTCAACGCTGAGCAGCTCCAAGGGAAGATTTGGCTGGCTAACTACGTCGACGAGACCAGCTACACCGGGGATTATATCTTCTGGCAGTACACCAGCAGCGGCGGCGTTTACGGTTTCAAGGGGGTTGTAGACCGCAACTACTGGTATGTCCAGGGCCCGGATGGCAGTGCCGTCCGTGCGCAGCAGGTCCTGATGCGCACGCCAGACCTGGAGCTGCAGGCGGGCCAGAGCGTTGCCATTGACGCCCAGATCCAGCCCAGCGGCAGCATCGACACCCTGCGTTACTACAGCTCTGACCCGACGGTTGCCTATGTGGATAAGCTCACCGGCGAGGTGACAGCGTTCCGGGAGGGAACCACGGAGATCCTTGCCACTACCTCCCAGGGCATTTCGGCGTCTTGTACCATCACAGTCCACGGCACCCGGGATGAAGCGCCGTCTGTGGTCATCACCGCTGCGCCGGATACCATCTATAGCGGAGAGTACACAACGACGGACTTGGTAGTTTCCACTGACAGCTATTCCGGCGCAAGCGCCACCGTTGCCATCGATTACCTGAACCTCCGCCTCTGGCCCAATACGGACTACGCTCCTGTGGCGGTGTTGGAGAAGGGTGAGGCCGTGACCATTCTAGACAGTGTGGAACTAAACGGGTACAAGTGGTTTGCTGTGGAAACGGCCGACGGGATCCGGGGCTTCACGGTTTCAGGGTACCTGAGCAATATTCGCAGCGCGGCAAATCTGGTTGAGGGTGTGGATTACAGCGTCCAATATGAGAATAACAATCGCGCCGGGACGGCGAAGGTCACTGTAAAGGGCCTGGGTACCCTCCGGGGCAGCGACAGTGCTACGTTCCAGATCCTGCGCTTTGACGATGTAAAGACTGGCGATTGGTTCTTTGACTCCGTGCGCAAGGCGGTGCAGACGGGTCTGATGAATGGCACAGCGCCTACGGTCTTCAGCCCCAATCAGGAGACCAATCGTGCAATGTTCGTCGTTATCCTCCACCGCTTGGCGGGTAAACCGGTGGCGGAGAGCGCTAAGTACAATGATGTCAAAAGCGGCGACTGGTTCAAGGCTGCTGTGGATTGGGTTACCGAGACAAAAATTGATCTGGGCTACGCCTCCGGCAACTTTGGCCCCTCGGATACCCTGACGCGGGCGCAGATGGTGACGATGCTCTACCGTTACGCTTCCCAAATGGGCTATGAGACCCCTTCCAAACGCAGCTATGGCGAGCAGTTCGGCGATTGGGCTAGCGTCCCGGAGACGGCCCGCGACGCCATGTGCTGGGCAGTGGAGGTCGGGATCATCCAGGGAATAGACGGGGAGCTTTCTCCCCTCACCGGAGCCACGAGAGCGCAGATCTGCACGGTGATGGAGCGCTATCAGGCACTGCTGGACAGCGGAGTCCAGAGCAGTGCCCCCGCGCTGGCGGGAGATTGAGTGCCGGCGTCAAAGCCGATGTTGAAAAAGCATGTGTTTTCCGCCGGGGGATGAATGCCACGGTGGGGCGGCACACAGCAAGGGACCCACGCTGCAATGTTTTGCGGCGTGGGTCCCTTGCTTGCAGGCGCGTTTTACGGCTGCGGCCGATTCAGCGGGTTCCATTTTCCCCGGATATATAACAGTACATACAGCAAAAAGACCAGCATATTATGGGCGATCATGCAGGCCCAGGCGCCAATCAAGCCGGTGTGGAGCAGCTGCGTGAAGACGAAGGTGCCCACAATGCGGACACCCCACATACCGGAGATGTTGTAGATAAAGGGTTTCTTGGTTTCGCCAACGCCTTGAAGGATGCCCTCAATGATGATGCTTACGCCGTAAAAGGGTTCAGACACGGCGACCATGCGCAGAATGATGCTGCCCAGGGCAATGACCTCTGCGCTATCTGAGAAGATGCTCACCATTTGTCGAGCGAAGAGGAACAGCAGGCCGCCGGTGAAGATCATCAGTATGACCTCCACAAAGAGGATCAACGCAGCCATGTCGTGCATGCGTTTTTTGTCCCCAGCCCCCAGGGCGTTGCCCGTCAGGGTGGAGGCAGCGGTCATCATGCCGTAGCCGGGAATATAAAAAGCGGACTCAACGGTGTTGCAGATGGTGTGGGTGGCGGTAGACAGGCCGCCCAGGGAGTTGATCATAGCGGCGAAGGCGACAAAACCGAAGGAGGTGCCGAAGCGCTGCAAGGCGTTGGGCAGGGCGATTTTAAGGCAGGGCTTTAGAATCTCCCAGTCCGGGCGGAGCTTCTGACCTCTGAAGGAGATCTCCGGATGCTTGTAGACCTTGATGGTGATGACAATGCCGCCCACGGTGACGGCAATGGCGCTGGCGATGGCTGCTCCGGTGACGCCCCAGCCCGCTCCCCAGACGGGAATGTCCAGACCTAAGATGTGTATGGTACGGGGGTCATAGATGAGCAGAAAGTTCAAAACGACATTGATGATGTTTACCAGCAGCCCCACCAGCATGGGCGTTTTGGTGTCACCAGCTGAACGAAGCACCGTGCCAAAGATGAAGGTAGCGGCCCTTGGCAGCATGGGAAGGAACAGGATGAAGAAGTAGGTGGAAGCCATATCTTGGATTCGTTCCTCAACCTGCATCCAAGAGGGGACAAAGGGGGCCACGGCAATGATGACCGCAGTGAAGAAAATGCCTGTAATGAGCACGACCAGCGCCGCCTGAGAGCAGACCTTTGCAGCCTTTTCTTTGTCGCCTGCCCCGTAGGCCTGGGCGATGAAGGTCAAGAATCCGACGGACAAGGCGCCTGTCGAGCTGGAAACCAACCAGCCGACGGTACCCGTTGAACCTACGGCGGCAGTGGCGTCGGTACCCAGGGAGCCGACCATGGCGGTGTCGATGTACTGCACGGCAGTGGATAAAATCTGTTCGAGCATCGTCGGCCAGGCTAGGGCGATGATGACCGGCAGCAGCTTCCAGTCAAAGTGCAGCCGATTGGACTGAAGTGTTTCTGGCAAGGGGATCTCCTCCTGATTCTCAATGACAATTGTCATCCTATATTATATAGCTGCCGCCCCAAAATGCAACGCCTGTTTTGCCTTTTTCGACTGTTGATGGACGGCTGCATTTCAGCAAATGGCGTCATTTCCCCATAGCGTCCCCTTTGGACAAAAAACGAATGGCACCCTTGAGGGTGCCATTCTGCGCTGGCGAATGCAGGTTAGGCTTCGGCCACCATACCGGGCTCCCAGCATGCCGGAGCGGTCAGACCCAGCAGCTGGGCGATGGTGCCGGCGACATTGGCAAGACCAAACGAACCGTCTTTGAGCGTAATGCTCTTGTCGTAGACGATGAAGGGGACCGGGTTTAGGCTGTGAGCTGTGCGGATAGTCAGTTTGCCGGTCTTTTTATCCTTGTCGTACATCTGATCGGCGTTGCCGTGGTCAGCAGTGATGCACAGCGTGTAGCCGTATTCATCAGCAGCGGCCATGATCTTGCCCAGACCTTCGTCGACAGCCTCAACAGCCTCAATGACGGCCGGGAGGACTCCAGTGTGACCGACCATATCGCCATTGGGGAAGTTGCAGCGCAGGAACTG
>CALWWH010000098.1 GCA_944385195.1 uncultured Oscillospiraceae bacterium
GTCGCGATTTCCGTCCACCAGTACGAAGGCGGGGGCGGTTTGCAGCTGCCCTACAGCCCGGCGCATCGCCACAAACGTCGCTTGCAGGATGTTGAGCTCATCAATTTCCTGCTCGCTGGCCATCGCAATCCCATAGGCGATGGCCTTTTCTATGATCTGGTCATAAAGCGCCTCGCGGCGCTTCTCGGTCAGGCGTTTGGAGTCGTTAAGGCCCTCGATGATGGTTTCCGGCGGCAAAATCACCGCCGCTGCACAAACAGGGCCCGCCAATGGGCCGCGGCCAGCCTCGTCCACACCGCAGACCAGGCCCTTTGCAGCCAATCCACGTTCAATCTCCCACAAATCCACACTCAGCCCTCCAATGTCTGGCAGATAGCCGGGTCCTCCAGGGTAAAGCGGCCCAGTTTGCCATTGCGGAACTCCTCCAGCAGGGTGCGGCACATGCGCTCCAGGTCCACCTCACCGCCGGAAATCAAAAAGCCACGCTTGCGGCCGGCCGCCTCCAGCAGCTCCCAGACGGTATACTCGGCCGGAATCTCAATGCGGTACCGCTCCTGCAATACCCTGGGATAGCGCTCGGCCAGCAGGCCCATCAGGCCGCCAGCCAGCTCCTCCTGGTCGACGACAGTTTCTTTGACCGCGCCGGTATAAGCCAGATGGCGGCCCACCTGCATATCCTCAAATCTCGGCCAGAGAATTCCCGGCGTGTCCAGCAGTTCCAGGCCCTGATCCACCGTTACCCACTGCTTGCCACGGGTAACGCCGGGGCGATTCTCCGTCTTGGCGCCCTTGCGGCCAGAGACGGCGTTGATCAGCGTACTCTTGCCCACGTTGGGAATGCCCACAACCATGACCCGGAGGGTGCGGCCAATCTGGCCCTTGGCACTGTAGCGAGCCAGTTTATCGCCCAGCAGCTGCCGCACAGCGGGCCCGAATTGATTGACGCCCTTGCGGGACTTGCTGTCGGTTTCCAGCGTCATGAGACCCTGCTCTTTAAAGTAATCGCTCCACTTGCGCGTCATCACCGGGTCGGCCAGGTCCGCGCGGTTGAGGATCACCAGGCGCGGCTTATTCTGGCACAGGGCATTGATGTCCGGGTTGCGGCTGGCATAGGGTACACGGGCGTCCAGCAGCTCACAAACGGCATCTACCAGCTTGAGGTTCGCCTCCATATCCCGGCGGGCCTTGGTCATATGCCCCGGATACCAGTGTATCGTCTGTTCGTCCTTCACTTGACGCCTCCTAGATGGCTCAGCGGCCAGAAAGTGAACAGTACCTTCCCCAGGACCTGCTCCTCAGGCACCTGCCCCACGCGGCTGTGGCGGCTGTCGCTGGAATTGTTGCGGTTATCCCCCAGCACAAAGACGCAGTCCTCTGCAATGGTCTGAGGAAAGCTCTGGTCGCCCATGCTGTAAGTGGGCTCGAGGGTATATGGCTCGTCGAGGGCAACGCCGTCCACATAGACAATGCCCGCAGCAAAATCGATGTCTACGGTCTGCCCCTCCGTGGCGATCACGCGCTTGACCAGAGGCTGATCGTATCCCGGCGCGCGCAGGACGATGATATCCCCCACAGCCGGGTTGTAAATGGCGTTGGAGAGCAGGACGACCATGTCCTTATCAAAAAGCGTAGGCTCCATGGACTCGCCGTCCACAATTACCAGCCGAACCACGAATACAAAGACAATGGTCACAATGGCCATACAGATCAAAATATCGCGCAGCCATATATGCCAATCCAGGGCGGAATCTTTTTTTGCCGTCTCGGGGACGGGAGAACTCTGATTGTCCATGAGATTGCCTCCTAGTGATAGTGATTCAAAATATTATACACGATTTCATAGGGGTTTTAAAGTGGGTAAGCGCACAAAAGCGCAGCTTGTTTGGGAGATGTTTTGGCTGTGGTGTAGGAAACCGGGCGCATGCTGCGCACTATGCCGGCAAAAATCCGCCCCTTCTGGGCCTGTGGGGCAAACCACAGACGCAACGGGTCCCTTGATGCATAAAGACCACAAGCCCCTGGTCCTCTTTGAGGACCAGGGGCTATGATCGTCACCACAAAGCGTAACTTAAAGACGCTCCTTGACCTTGGCCGCCTTGCCAGCGCGCTGACGCAGGTAGTACAGCTTCGCACGGCGAACCTTACCACGGCGGACAGTCTCGATGTTGACAATGTTGGGGGAATGGACAGGGAACACCTTCTCGCAGCCGACATTGTACGAGATGCGGCGGACGGTGATGCTCTCCTCGATGCCACCATGCTTACGAGCAATGATGGTGCCCTCGAACACCTGGATACGCTCACGAGCGCCTTCCTTGATCTTAACGTGGACACGAACAGTGTCGCCAACGTTCATCTCAGGCAATTCGGGCTTGGAGTACTGAGCGGCAATAGCCTTAACGAGATCCATTTGAGTTTCCTCCCTTCTTCTCAGATGTTCATAACTGCATCAATATGGAGACACCCTGTCTCCGCAGCAGAGGACCATCCTCATCAGGCGCATATGCACCGCGTGGCAGAGTTTCCCCTTAGCACGCTTGGTTATTCTACCATAGCCTGTCCGGAATTGCAAGCCTTTTTCGAGAAATTTTTCGCAAAACATCAGCTTGATCGCTCTATAGCATCCCCAACCCCTCTGCCCTGTGCGCTGAGGGGTTGGGGAACCTACAGAGGAAACGGAGGGACTCAGATGCTGGCTTTCGAACTTCCGGCGATTCGACGAAAGCTCATTATGTCGACTCTCTTTCCAGTGCTGTTCCATAGCAGGTCTTTGCGAGCTGTTTCTCCCAGCAATTTCTAATTTTAACCTAAACCAAGACCCTTTCTTGGCCCTGGCCTGTTCAAAGCTCTGTGCAAACTGTTGATAACTTCATTTTGTAACTAATCCAACGCTTAATTATGGTAAACCTCTCCACATCCTTTGGTCGTGGAAAACCACAACTTTTTTGCCAAAGCAAAGGCCGCAGCGATTGCCGCAGCCCTTTTCTCGTTGGCAGTTTTACGATATTAGACCACTGCCGGCGTACCGACGGTGCACTCAATGCGCACGCTCAGCGTCCCGCCAGCGGGCACGGTCTGAGTGCCAGTATCGGGCAGGATGAACAAGTGTGTTTCGGTGTTATAACTGTAGTCACTGGTGGGAACCTCGGTGCCGCCGTCGACGGAGAGATAGACTGCGTTAACCGAGGAAATATTGCTGGGCAAGGAGTCCGCAATGCTGATGTTGTCGGCAGGGATAGTACCGCTATTGGTGACGTTGAGCGTATAATTGAGCGTATCGCCGGGAGCGACCTGCGTCTGGTCAGCGGACTTGGTGATGCTAAGTTCTGCGTACTGCTCCGGGCAGATGGTCTCCGTGGCGGTGACTGCGGCGGCACCGGGGGCTGTCACAGTGACAGTGTTGGTCAGGTCAGCGAGCGGTAGTTCCAGTGAATCATTCACGCAGGCCTGATAGACGACTGCGGCTGTGGTACAGGGTTCAAGGGCCGCCGGAAGTGTGATGGTCAGCGGCGAGGTGCTCGTGGGCGTAACCGGAGTTACGCTAGTGCCGGCAATGACCTGAGCAGAGCACGGAACAAAACTCAAATCACCATTTGCCAGATTATCGCTAAGAGTTACATTGTTCATCGCCATGCTGCCGGTATTTGTGACCAGAATCACGTAGCACACGCGTTTGCCTAGGCGGTAGGTCTGCGGAGCTGCTTTTTTTGTCACGTTCATGCTATATACATCCTGCATGGTAGTGATGACATCGTTGGACTGGATTGTCTGGGGAACACTGCCAGCATAGGTGTAGCTTAGCTTGGCGTTGTTGATATAGGTTGCCATGGAATCAAACCTTTCTGATAGAGATTGGGCCCATGACAATATATGTCAAAGCCCGTCGAAGGTTCTCGGCGGGCTTCGTGCGTATTAATATACAACAACAGTCGACTGCATCGGCAGATGCTGATCCAGCCAGGCCACATCCTCGTCACGCATACGGATGCAGCCTGCGGAGACAGGATAGCCCAGGGTGGCATCCAGGAGCTCTCCGCTGGGGGTATAGGTCCGGGAGTGGAAAGCGTGGCCGCCGTTGAAGCCCAAAACCGGGCGAACATAGTAATCGCCGAAGTCCCACCGATCCACGCGATAATAGTATTGAAATACGCCGGCAATGGTGGGAGTGCTGTTCTTGCCAGTGGCGACTGTGAAGCTCTGCACCAGCTTCCAGTTCCCGGCAGAGCCTGTGAAGACGTTGACCCGCTGGGTCTTGAGGCTGACCCAGACCAGGTAGTCCGTCTGGCTGCTATAGCCGGACTGGTTGACGTAGGCAAGCTTCTCCTCATCGGTATAATCGCTCTGCCGGACGTAGTTGTCTGTGGAAATGCGGATGGTGCTGCAATCCACCCAGCCGGTGCGTCCGTCGGAAAGCTCCAGCTGTGCCGAGCGGCCGCTGACGTAATTGGTGTAGATGGCCTCGGTACCCTCTTCCAGCCAGCCTATGTACCCGCCCAGCCACTCATCCTGAAAGAGCCCTGTGGACTCGATGAGCGTGGCCTGGACACGGATGGTCTCAATGGACACGGGCGGCGGAGCCAGGGGCTGTGGGTCGATGCTCAGATACCGGCTCAGGCTCAGGCTGTCCTGGCCTAGGGTAACCTTGACGCAAAGGAGGCCCTCCGGAAGGGGCTGGGAGTCATCCACAGTCTCGTGGAGCCGGGCATCGGCCTGCTCTTGCAGTTCCAGGCGTTGAGTACCCAACGAGGTCTGGCCTAAGGTCCATTCAATCTCCGCATCCTGCCTGACGCTGGCAGAACTGCAAATCTCTAGGGACGCTCTGATCCAAGGGGCGTCGGCTGTCGGCTCTCCTGTAACGCGCAAAGCTCCGAGGGTCAATTCTCCCTGTCTGACTCGGATTTCGTCGCAAGCAATGAGCACACCACCGCTGCAATTTTGCAGCGTGACCGTCCCCTTTCCCCGCAGGACAAGACGTCCGGTGACAGTCAAATCCTTGACTGTCAGGTCGGACTCGGTGCAGAGGTACAGATCGCCATCAATGCTCAGCTGTTCGGGCACAGCTGTTCCCACGGGGATGATCGCCGTGCCGCCATCGCCGTCGCAGACACGGATGGTAAGGTTCAGCAGAATCTGGGCCAGTTCCTGGCGAGAGATGGGGTCCTTGGGGCGGAGCATTTCGTCCGCGCCCTGGATCAGCCCGGAGGCAACCAGACCGGCCGTGGCCGGTTGTGCCCAGTCAGAGACGGTGTAGCCGTCGCTGAAGGGCTCCAGTACTGCCCCTGTCCCATAGGGCAGCGCAAAGGCGCGGCTGAGGATGACAAAGGCCTCCTCGCGGGTGAGCTTCGCATCGGGAAAAATCTTACCATCGGAGCCGTTCAGGAGTCCCAGGGCTACAGCCTTGCTCAGGGCCTCGGCATAGGGGTGGTCAGCGGGAACGTCCGCAAAGGCCTCCAGCGTTGCCCGGGCGGACAGGCGCAGAAGCCTGGTCACCATGTCGGCAAGCTCGGCACGGGTGGCGTCGTCGCCCCCACGGACAGACCCGGCGTCCATCATTCCTGTCCGGACCGCATAAGCCAGCGCCGCGTCAGCCCAATGGGCGCCCGTATCAGCAGCGACTGCCGCGCCCGGAAAAAGCCCGGCAGTGAGGAGCAATATCAGCAGTGCAGCAGCAATGCGACGACTCATCGGAAGCCGCCTGCCTTGTGAGCATAGGTATCTGTCATGGCGGGGATGACCTGTTCGGGGTGGCCAAGGATG
>CALWWH010000099.1 GCA_944385195.1 uncultured Oscillospiraceae bacterium
CCAACGCGGGATATCTCGGCTATCTGAATCTACATACGCTGGGCATGCTCTGGACATTGATGTTGGTCTTGGCCGGGCTGCGGCAGCTGGGCCTTTTTGACCGGTTGGGCCGGGCGCTGCTGCGGCGGGTCAAAAGTACGCGCCAATTGGCGCTGACGCTGGTCCTGCTGCCGTTCTTTACGTCGATGTTCATCACCAATGATGTGGCGCTGCTGACCTTTGCGCCGTTTGCCCTGGAGGTGCTGGCCCTGAGCGGGCAGACGGGCCTGCTGGTGCCAGTGCTGGTACTGCAAACCCTGGCAGCCAACCTGGGCAGCATGCTCACGCCCCTTGGTAACCCGCAGAATCTGTTCCTCTATGCCCAGTCCGGCATGGCGCTGGGCCAGTTCCTCCTGCTCATGCTGCCCTATACGCTGCTGTCTCTGGCGCTGTGCGTGGCCGGGTGCTGCTTGGTGAAGAAACGGGACCTGTCGATCGCCCCGGCTGGGGCGGTGGCTCCGCTGCCCAGGGGCCTTCCGGCGCTCTACGGAGGGCTGTTCGGGCTGTGCCTGCTGGCGGTGGCGGGGGTGATCCCCTACTATTTGGCCCTGGCGCCGACGCTGGTCCTGCTTCTGGTCTTTGACCGCCGGGTGCTGCCCCGGGCGAACTACGCCCTGCTGGGGACCTTTGTGTGCTTCTTTGTGCTCATCGGCAATCTGGGGCAGATTGCCGCCGTGCGGGAGCTGATCGCCGCAGCGATGGCTGGGCGGGAGACACTGGTAGCGGTGCTGTGCAGTCAGGTCATGAGCAACGTCCCTGCGGCAATCCTGCTGGCGGGCTTCAGCGATGCCTGGGAGGCGCTGATTGTGGGCGTCAATATCGGCGGCCTGGGGACCCTGATTGCCTCCATGGCCAGCCTCATCACTTATCAGCTCCTGGCGGCGGAACACCCGGAGCTCAAGGGCAGGTATTTCACCCGCTTTACCCTGGCCAATGTGGCCTGCCTGCTCCCGCTGGGACTGCTGGCCTGGGCGTTGTGATTGCGTTTCCCCCTTGGATATGCTATAATTGTGGCCTGAGCAAAACACAAGGAGGTGGGCAGCAGATGGATCGCCTGGACATAGAATTGATTCAGGAGAATACGAAGAAAAAATACCCGTTTTTGTTGGCAATTCTCCTCAGTACGGTGATTTTTGAACTGGTTTTATCCATCAGAGGATTCCTCTTTTTTGACCTGGGGCATATAAAGCACCAGATGTACCTGGTCTGTTACCTGTTCCTCCTGCTGGTCTCGGCGGAGAGCCTGGTGTTTCTGCTTCTGTGGCGTAAGCGGGAAAAGTACAGCAGGCTGCTGGTGGCGCACAACTACATTTACACCGTCTGCATCCTCGTTTGGGCGGCGCTCGTCTCCTGCATCGACTATACCGCCAACGGAGACAGCGGCGTGATGGTGTTCGTCATGATAGGCTTGGTCATCGGTGCGATCATGCGGATTCGTCCGGGCTGGTACATTTTGGTGATGGCCCTGTGCACTGCCGGGATGCTGGCGGGCATCCTGCGCTACGCCGAGCGCAGCGTCAGCGGCGGATTTCTGATCAATTTGCTGGTTTATCTCATTTTGGCGTGGTGGACCTGCTTGCAGAGCTATCACCTCGGTATGCGGGAGCTCAAAGCAAAGCAGACGCTGGTCAAACTCTCTGCTACAGACCAGCTGACAGGGCTTTATAACCGCCGCAGCCTGGACGCCTATCTGGCGCAGTGCTGCGATGCGGCGCAGCCGGTGCAGGTAATCATGATCGACTTGGACGACTTTAAAAAGATCAACGATACCTGCGGGCATGCCGCGGGGGACAACTATCTGATTTTGGTGGCCGAGCGGCTGAAGGACGTCTTCGGCGAACACTGCTACCGGTTTGGCGGGGACGAGTTCGTCGTCATCACGGCCCTGAGCGCAGACCAGGCCGCAGCGCGGATCGGAGAGGTCGATCAGGCCATAAGCCGTGCGGCGCAGGATACCGCGCTGCATCTGAGCGCCGGCATCTGCTCAGTCACCGAGGGCAGTACCCCCTACGAGGTTCTGACCCACGCTGACAAGGCGCTGTATCAGGCCAAGAAGGAGGGCAAGGCCTGTAGCACGGTCTATTAGTGACCGGAAGCATGGACAAAAGGGAGGTGGCAGGGTGAAACGGGCCATCCTATGCCTGATACTGACATTGTTGCTCACAGTCACGGCTTCTGCCGCCGGTGTTGATGCGCTCTACGTCACCTGTGAGGTCCGCAGCGACGGCTCTGCGGAGTACAGCGTGGCGGTCTCGGCGCAGTTTGAGAGCGTGGAGAAGACCTTTACCATCCCCCTGGCCGGGGAGGGGATCAGCAAGGTCTCTGCCAGCGGCGACTGGACCCACCAGTCCGACGGCGGCTGGGATCGCGTAGAGCTGCGCAGCGGCGACGGCTTCATCGGCCGCCAGACCTTTGTGATCACCTATCGCACGGCCGCGGCGGAGGCCGACGGCACGATGGACCTGCCTCTGGTGGGCAGCCGCTGGGAGATGGACGTGGCAGAGTTCAGCTTTGATGTGACGATGCCTACCCCGCTGGAGAAGACGCCGGCCTTGATCAGCGGCTACAGCGGTGAGATGCTGGGCATTGTGGACCTGACGGCAACCGGCTTCACCGGCGTCATCGCCGAGGGCCTCATGGCCCACGAGTCTTTGCGGGTGGAGCTGACGCTCCCGGAGGACTACTTCGGGCATGCGCGCCTGCGCAGTTTCCTGGGCCTTGACTGGGGCCTGATCTTTCTGGGGCTGGTGATTGCGGCCAGCGGGATCTATTGGCTGCGAACACTGCGCAGCCGCCGGCCGGTGGTACAGTCCCGCGTCCTGCCTCCGGAGGGCTGGACCCCTGCGGAGGTTCCGACGATTCTCGATGGCAGCAGTCCCAACATGCGCTCGCTGCTGGGGGTCTGGGGCCAGCTGGGGTATCTCTATGTCGACCACGCCGGTGGCGAGCTGGTGCTGGGCCAGCGCATGTCCATGGGCAGCGAGCGCCCCGCCCATGAGCGGGCCATGTTTGAGGCCATGTTCCAGGGCCGGCGGGAGTTTTGGCTCCCGGATCGCCGGTACTATCAGGCAGAGAGCAGGGCGGGGCACAGTATGGCGCGGCTCTGGCGGGGGAAACTGTTTGACCACCGGGGCGGAAATCCCCGCATCCTGCGCCTGCTGGCGGCGCTGGCGGCTGGCATAGCCAGCGCTGGGGCTGTGGCGTCACTGCTGCCGGCTGGTGTCGGCTGGACGCTGCTGGCGGCGATGGCCTTTGTCCCCGGCGTGGTGCTGGGGGTCCTGGGACAGCTGGCAGTGAGTCAACTGCGCCGCCGTCCGGCGCCGGACAGGAACCTGCTGCCGGGCGTCGGGGCGCTGCTCCTGCTGGCGCTGATGGGCGCGGCCCGCATTCTGTATGCCCTCCCGGCGCTGGGGCTGCAACTCTTTGTGGGCTGGCAGTTGGCCTACGGCGGACGGCGCAGCGCCGCCGGCGTTGAGGCCTTGGGGGACTTGCTGAGCCTGCGCCGTTTTCTGCGCCATGCCTCGCCCAAGCGGCTGCACCAGGTGCTTAAGCGGGACCCCGGCTGGCTGCAAACGGTCCTGCCCTATGCCCAGCAGCTGGGCCTGAGCGACCGCCTGGGCCGGGTCCTGGGCAGCACCCGGGTGGAAGAGCCCGCCTGGCTGCGCACGGATGAGCCGCTGCTCACCGCTTCCGCCTGCTGCGGCGCGTATGCACGCTTCCTGGCGGCAGTAGAGCCCAAAAAATGAGAATAGATGCCGCCGCCCGGTTCCCAGAACCGGGCGGCGGCAGGTTTATCGGCGGTTTACTAGCTGATACGCAGCAGAAAATCGGAGATCTTTTTCCCGTCTGCGTAGCCCTTATCGTACAGGCGCTGGAGGGAAGGCCGGTCCTTTTTCAGTGTGCTGACGCCGCAGGTGTTGTCCGGCGAGAGGATGTGCGCTCTGCCCTGACGGACGTATGCCTGGGCG
>CALWWH010000100.1 GCA_944385195.1 uncultured Oscillospiraceae bacterium
CGGACAGAGCGAGAGAACATGAATTTCCGCGATGTCCTGCGACAGGAAAATGTCAAGCGCGCGATGGAGGTTGCCGCTGCTGGCGGGCACAATATCCTGCTCATCGGGCCCCCCGGCAGCGGAAAAAGCAGGCTGGCCCGGCGTCTGCCGTCGATCCTGCCGGATACGACCCGGGCGGAGTCCCGGGAGGTCACAGAGATCCACTCTGTTCTGGGCCTCATCTCCCCGGCAAATCCTTTGGTGACAGAGCGGCCCTTCCGCAGTCCGCACCACACCATCTCGCCCACCGGTCTGGCCGGTGGCGGGGCAATCCCCAAGCCCGGCGAGCTGTCCTTGGCCCACCGCGGAGTACTCTTTCTAGATGAACTGCCAGAATTTGATTCTGCGGTCCTGGAGGTTCTGCGCCAGCCGCTGGAGGACGGAGAGGTCACCATCGCCCGCACCAGCGGGACGGCCTCCTATCCCTGTGATGTGATGCTAGTCTGCGCCATGAACCCCTGTAAGTGCGGCTGGTATGGACATCCCTCGGGCCGCTGCCGCTGCAGCAAGGAGGCTATCCACAAGTACCACAGCCGTATCTCCGGCCCACTCCTGGACCGGATCGATATCATCATCGACGTTCCTCCCGTGGAGTATGAAGACCTGGCCAGACGCAAACCCGGCGAGCCTTCGGAGGACATCCGCCAGCGCGTCAACGCCGCCCGCGCCATCCAGAATACCCGCTATGCCGGGACAGGCACGCGGGACAACGCCCATATGAGCCCCGCAGACCTGCGCGATCATTGCAAGCTAGACCCGGCCGGAGAGGATCTCATGCATAAGGCCTTTGACCGCCTGCGCCTGACCGCCCGCAGCTATGACCGCATCCTCAAAGTCGCGCGGACCATCGCCGATCTGGATGCAGAGGAGCAGATTGGCATGCGGCATATTGCCGAGGCGATTCAGTATCGGACCTATGACTTCAACGGGTGAGATGTAAGATGGCAAAAAAGAAAATCGACTTTGGAACCCTGCCCAGAGAAGGCTATGTTTACAGCCTCTATCGGGGCCATATGATTCGTCTGGCCTTTGCCGTGGCGGCCCTGGCGGCGATTTTAATCTGGAGCCTCAGCGGCACCTGGCCCACGCTCAAAAGCCGCCTGTTTCCCAGTGGGAGCGTCGATATGGCCGCGCTGAGCGAGGTGCCGATCCCGGAGGTTACAGAGGACCCCCAGCGGACGGCGTTTTATGCCGATCACATTGAGTCTGAACGTTTCTGGCTGCAAGACAGCTGCTACCGCCTGGATGTAAGCCTGGAGAGCGTGGATCAGGTGCTTTGGTCTTCCGATGCCGCCACGGTCTATCGCTGCACCGCGGAGGGAAGACCGATTCTGGTCGCGGCGGACGCTGTGCCCGCTGTGGGCATCCCCAGCAAGGCGGTGTTCTACGCCGTCCCGGCGCAGCTTATCTATGATCTGCGCGCTTACGAGGATTTGCAGACTCTGCCGACTTATCTGGCGGATCTGCGCGACGTTGAGGTCGCGTATGAGTCCTCGGACAGCGTACAGCTGATCATTTTTGCGCCCATTGTGCTCCTAGCGGTGATCTACTGGCTCCTGTTGCTGCAAGACTCCAGGCGCCACCCCATTTACCGTCAGCTGGGGCGCTACGGCTTGCCGGTTAGCGACATCGTCGCTTCCATCGATCAGGAGGTGGCTGCGGGACAGCTGGCAGAACAGTCGAATAAGCTGCTAGCCACCACTAGCTGGAACTTCAAAAAGACTGCTTTTATGACGACCATTTTCAAAAATACGGCGCCTGCCGATCTGCAAAAAGGAAGGAACGACAATGAATGAAATGTTCTTGCTGAAGCTGGGCGAGATTGTCCTGAAGGGGCTCAACCGCTTCAGCTTTGAAAACCGCCTGAAGAGCAACGTAGCTCACCGTCTACGCCCCTATGGAAAGTTCCGCGTCTATATCATCCAGTCCACCATGTATGTAGAGCCGGAGGGTGAGGGCTGCGACTTAGACGGCGCCTGGGAGGCCTGTAAGAACGTCTTTGGCGTGGTCAATCTCTGTCGCTGCCGTCCCTGTGAGAAGACACTTGATGCCGTCTATCAGGCGGTTATCGACTATCTGGGTGGCGAGCTGTCGCAGGCCAGGAGCTTTAAAGTCGAGTCCAAGCGCGCAGACAAGGCCTTCCCCATGACCTCTATCCAGATTTCCCAGGAAATCGGCGGGCGGCTGGCCGAGGCATTTCCGGAGATTGCGGTCGATGTTCACCACCCGGACTATACCGTCTACGTGGAGATTCGCGACCGGTCGGGCTATGTCCACGGCCCCGCAGAGAAGGGTGCAGGAGGACTGCCCACCGGCGTCGCCGGACGTGCGGCGGTCCTGCTCTCCGGCGGCATTGACAGCCCGGTGGCGGCGTATATGATGGCCAAACGTGGGCTGGAGCTGGAGAGCATCCATTTTTTCTCTTACCCATATACCTCTGAGCAGGCCAAGGAGAAGGTTATCGAGCTGGCCCGCCTGGTCAGCCGCTACTGCGGCCGGATGACCATCCGTGTGGTCGGCTTCACCGAGATTCAAGAGGCCATCCGCGACCACTGCCCCGAGGAATATTTCACCCTCATCATGCGCCGCTTTATGATGCGCATCGCCGAGCGAATTGCTGCCGCCGATGGCTGCGGATGTCTGATCACCGGCGAGAGCCTGGGCCAAGTCGCCAGTCAGACCATGCAGGCCATGGCCGTCACCGGCGCCGTCTGCCGGATGCCGGTCTTCCGTCCTGTCATTGGGATGGATAAGGAGGAGATCATTACCATCGCCCGGAAGATCCATACCATGGACACCAGCATCCTTCCCTATGAGGACTGCTGTACCGTTTTCACCCCCAGACATCCCAAAACCAAACCTGTCCTGGCCGAGATTGAGGCCGTTGAAGCGGTTCTGGATGTGGAAGCACTGATCCAGCGCGCCATCGAAAAAACCACCACCGAACACGTGATGTATTAAGGAAGTATAAAACATGAACGCAGAAATCATTTGCATTGGTACGGAGCTGCTCCTGGGCAATATCGTCAATACCGACGCCACAGATGTGGCACAGGCCCTGTCTGAGCTGGGCATCAGCGTCTACCGCTATACCGCAGTCGGGGACAATCCTGAGCGTCTAACGGAAGTGGTACAGGCCGCTGCACAGCGGGCGGATCTGCTCATCACCACCGGCGGCCTCGGCCCGACCCTGGATGACCTGTCCAAAGAAACAGTTGCCGGCGCCTTTGGCAAGAAACTGGTGCGCCATCCAGAGTGTGAGGCAGAGATCCGGGCGTACTTTGACAAAATTGGCACAGTCATGACCCCAAACAATCTTCAGCAGGCAATGCTGCCAGAGAGCTGCACCGTCCTGCACAACGCTTGGGGGACGGCACCCGGATGCGTTTTTGAGTCCGGCGGGGTCATGGTCATCATGCTGCCCGGCCCGCCCAGAGAGTGCAGGGCCATGCTCAAACACCGGGTTGTACCCTATCTCAAGAGCCGGAGCAAACAGACCATTCATTCTCGCTATCTGCACGTGTTCGGCATGGGTGAGTCTGGAGTAGAGTACGCGCTGCACGACCTGATGGCCCAGAGCAGCAACCCCACTGTGGCGCCTTATGCAAAAGAAGGTGAGGTAATGCTTCGTGTGACCGCCGCCGCAGCGGACGAAGACGCTGCCGAGGCGATGATCGAGCCGGTGGTTGCGCAAATCCGCCAGACCCTGGGCGATTTGATCTACACTGAAACCTATGACACGCTGGAGCAGACCTGTCTGGAGTTGCTCAAGAGCAGGGCCGAGACCTTCTCGACAGCGGAGTCCTGTACCGGCGGCCTAGTGGCCAAGCGAATCACCGATCTACCCGGCAGCAGCGCCGTTTTCACCGGCGGCGTCGTGGCCTATACCGAGCAGGCCAAGCAGAACCTGCTGGGTGTGCCCGCAGAATTGATTGCCCGAGAAGGAGTGGTATCTGCCCCTGTCGCTGAGGCTATGGCCCGCGGTGCTGCCCAGCGGCTTGGCAGCAAGTACGGCATCGGCATCACTGGTCTGGCCGGCCCTGACGGCGACGGAAGCGGCAAACCCATCGGCCTGGTCTATGTCGCCCTCTGGGACGGCCAGGAGAGCTTCGTCCGGGAGCTGCATTCCAACGCTACCCGGGAGCGAATCCGCCTCAGCGCATCCAACCACGCCTTCGATATGCTTCGCCGCGTCCTGACTGGCCAAAGAGTTGTCCTATAACTACTGCGAAACTGGAGCCTTTTTCGAATTTATTGTCGGTTACAAAAATTACAAAGTGAAAATACTTGTAATTTGTCTTGACAAATAGGGTCCGGATCTGCTTTAATGTAAGAGAACTCCTGCGTATAGGAAAGGATGAATGAAATGGCAATTTGTAAATGGTGCGGCGAGGAGAACGCTGATGGCGTCAATGTTTGCAGCTTCTGCGGACAGGACATGTCTATCTTTGAGGACAGCGGCATGATGAAGCATGTCGATTCCGGCTCCAACGCCAGCGAAGCCTCCCGTCCACATCTGTCGGCAAGCTCCGCAGGCCCCAATATGAACTCCGGCTCTTTCAGCGCCAGCGCTGTGCGCAATGCATCCCGGACACAGCAGGCCCAGAAAAAGTCTGACTTTGTCACCCGCAATCAGCTCAAGCAGGTGGCTTACCGCCTGGACAGCAAGTCCAAGCGTCTGTCTGTGTTGACGGCGGTCATCGCCATTGCTGCTGTGGCCGCAATCGTTCTGGGTGCGCTGGGTTTCGTCCGCAGCGCCACCGCTGCCGACCATACGGACGCGGATGCCACCATCGCACAGCTGCAGTCTAAGGTCTCTACCCTGGAGCTGGAGTTGCAGACCGTCAACGCCAAGCTGGCCGAATTGCAGACGGAGGCTGCCACGCAGGACGACGAGCCTGCGGCCCCCAACACCTCACCCACTTTTGACGAGGATCAGAACCCCGGCGGGGTGAATATCACCACCACCGATGAGCCTGATGTGACCGAGCCAACGGAGCCGTCCGAGCCTCCAGAGACGTCGGAGACGACCGATCCAAACCTTGGTTCTGAAACCACATCCGGCGAGCCTATCAATGCAGACACCGAGATCGAGTACAGTTTTAACAGCGTCGACGGTGACGGTACCAGTGTCTATGCCACCGTCGAACAGGAATTTGAAGGTTCCACCACCTATCAGTGGCAGAAAAAGCCCAACACTTCCACGGCTGACAACTGGACAGATGTCAACA
>CALWWH010000101.1 GCA_944385195.1 uncultured Oscillospiraceae bacterium
GGCCTATCTGATGGTAGACATGGCCCACATCGCCGGTCTGGTGGCCGGCGGTCAGCATCAGAACCCGATGCCCTACGACGACGTGGTCACCACCACCACCCACAAGACCCTCCGCGGCCCCCGGGGCGGTCTGATTTTGACCAACAACGCCTATATCGCCAAGCGGGTCAACTCCGCCGTCTTCCCCGGCACCCAGGGCGGCCCGCTGGAGCACGTCATCGCCGCCAAGGCGGTCTGCTTCGGCGAGGCGCTCGATCCGGCCTTCCGGGACTATGCCCGCCGCGTGGTGGAAAACGCCCAGGCCCTGGCCGCCCAGCTGCTGGCCCGGGGGGTAAAGCTTGTCTCCGGCGGCACGGATAACCACCTGATGCTGGTGGACCTGAGCCAGGAGCACTGCACCGGCCGCGATCTGGAGCATCGGCTGGACGCCGTGCACATCACCGCCAACAAGAACACCATCCCCGGCGAAAAGCGCAGCGCCAACGTCACCTCCGGCGTCCGTCTGGGCACTCCCGCCGCCACCACCCGCGGCATGGGCGTTGCGGAGATGAAGTGCATCGGCGACTGCATTGCCGACTGCATCTGGCACTTCGAGGAGAAGCGGGACGAGATCGTCTCCCGCGTCCTGGCCTTGACCGAGCAGTTCCCCCTCTACGAATGAGCCTCTACGAATGAGCATAAAAGTACCGTTCCCCGGTGGGAACGGTACTTCAATTTGTCGAAAAACCTTCCCCACAGGGAGCCTCGCAGAGTTCCGCCCTCCGCAGAGGGCGGAAAAAGGTCAAAATACGTCATTTCCGGGGACATGTGCCTCGGAAATGACGCCTCTCATGACGGACAGGCCGACAATTTCGCAAGAAATCGAGGCCTGTCCGTCATGCAGCCCCTTGCCCCAAAAGGCCGCAGGCCTTTTGGGGCAGTCTCAAGTGCCGTTTCCCGAGGGGAAACGGCACTGTTTTTTACTCTTCTCGCAGGGCTTTGAGCGTTGGATTGTCCGCCAGGGGCTTGTCTGGCCGGGGCTTGAGCTGCTTTAGGAGGTCGCCGATCTGGCCGCTGACCTGGCGCACCTCCTCTTCAAACAGGCGGGCGGAGATCCGCTCGGCGCCGTGGCCGAGGATGATCAGCTGCTCGATGCCGTCAGAGGTCGCCACCCGCACCCGGCGGCGGGGAGCGAGGCGATAGGTGGTCTTCTCAATATATTGGTCGGCGGTCTCGGCCTCCTTGGTGTAGACGACATACATGTCGTGGAACCTGCTCACCGAACCGGAGCTGCGGGGAACGCGGTAGGCGTCAAAGACCAGGATCAGCACGCAGGGCCGAAAGGCCTGGTAGTTGACCAGAAGTTCCATGAGCGCCTGACGGGCATCCTCAATGCTCTGCCGGGCGATGGCCTTCAGCTCGTCCCAGGCGAAGAGGATGTTGTAGCCATCCACCAGCAAAAACTCCTCTCCGCTGTCCTCGGCGGCCAGCTCTTTGGCAGCGCTCTCGTAGCGCTGGGGGCGGCGGTAGAAGAGGTCGCGGCGCTGGGGGGCGCCATAGGTACGGGTAAAGATGGCCTCCAGCTCCTTGTCGTCGACGGCGGAGCGGCTGAGCACGGGCCTGGGGGCGCTGGCCTCCGGCGCCGGGGCCGGGGGCGCATAGGCCGCCGGCAGGTGCATGTGCTGCGGCACCTCGTTCCAGGGCACGACGAAGCCCGCGCCGTGGGCGCAGAAAACAGAATCCGGCGTATTGTCCAGATCTGCCGCCGGATCGTAGCCGATGGCCTCGATGACCTCCTGGGCGCTGCGGCAGGGGGCATAGCCCGCGCCGGTCATGCTGATGCGGCCCAAGCCGCGGCTGTAGGCGGCCACTTCCAGGGCATAGCCGCGCAGGGCCGCGACGGGAGCGGTGCCGGTCAGGAGGGTCAGCTCGGCGCCGGTCTCGGGGGGATCGTACTGCGCGCCCATGCGCTCTAAGTCGCTCATGGCCCGGCCCCCACACGCGGCGGGCCCTTCCAGGGTAAAGCGGTAAAAGGGCCCCAGCAGGATGCTCTTGGCCTGCATCAGGCCCTGGCGGATGGCGCGATAGGTCGCCTGGCGGAAGTCGCCGCCCTCGGTGTGCTTCAGGTGCGCGCGGCCGCTGAGCAGGGTGATGCGCAGGTCGGTGATGGGCGAGCCGGTGAGGACGCCCAGGTGCTCTTTTTCGGCCAAATGGGTCAAAATCAACCGCTGCCAGTTGCGGTCTAAGTCGTTGAGGCTGCAAGCGCTGCCAAAGCTCAGGCCGCTGCCCGGGGGGCCGGGTTCCAGCAGGACGTGCACCTCGGCGTAGTGGCGCAGAGGTTCATAGTGGCCCACGCCCTCCACGGGCTCGGCGATGGTCTCCCGGTAGACGATGCTGCCGGCGTCAAACTCCACCTCCAGCCCGAAGCGCTCACGAATCTGATTGCGCAGAACCTCCGGCTGCACCTCGCCCATCAGCCGGACGTGCAGCTGCTTCCACTGGGCGTTCCAGCCCACCCGGAGCAGGGGGTCTTCCTCCTCCAGCTGCCGCAGCTGGCGCAGCACCACCGTGGGCTCTGCCCCGGCGGGCAGCCGCAGCCGGTAGGTCAGCACCGGCTGAAGCTGGGGCTTATCCCCGGCCGGCTCGATGCCCAGGCCCATGCCGGGCCAGGTGTGGCTCAGGCCGGTGACGGCGCAGATCGCGCCGGCCTGCACCTGCTCGGCAATGGCAAATTTTTCCCCGGAGTACAGCCGCAGCTGGTCTGCCTTCTCCTGCCAGGCCTTCTCCCCCTCGCCGCCGCGGAGCAGGTCCTTGACCCGCAGACTGCCGCCGGTGATCTTCATGTGGGTCAGGCGCCGGCCCTGGCTGTCCCGGGAGATCTTGAAGACCCGCGCGCCGAATTGGGCCGGGTAGTCCGGCTGCCGCGTCCAGCGCCGGAGCGCCTCCAACAGGGCCTGGACGCCCTCCAGCTTCAGCGCCGCGCCGAACAGGCAGGGCAGGACCTGCCGCCGGGCGATGAGCCTTGTGATGGTCTCGTCGCTCAGCGCCCCGGTCTCCAGGTACTCCGCCAGCGCCTCCTCCTCGCACCCTGCCAGAGCCTGGTTCCGCTCGTCCTCGGGCTCTGAGAAGTCCACGCAGCGGGCGTCCTGCTTTTGCAAGATCTCCATGAGATGCTCATGGCCCAGACCGGGCAGGTCCATCTTGTTGACAAACAGGAAGGTCGGAATCTGGTGCCGGGCCAGCAGCTGCCAGAGGGTCCGGGTGTGGCCCTGGATGCCGTCGGTGCCGCTGATGAGCAAGATCGCGTAGTCGAGCACTTGCAGCGTCCGCTCCATCTCGGTGGAGAAGTCCACATGGCCCGGGGTGTCCAGGAGGGTGATGTCCCGCTGCGGCAGCGTCAGCCGGGCCTGCTTGGAGTAGATCGTGATGCCCCGGGCTCTCTCCTGGGCGTCGGTGTCCAAAAAGGCGTCGCCATGGTCCACCCGGCCCAGTTTGCGCAGGCTGCCGCCCTGGTAGAGCATCGCCTCGGTGAGGGTCGTCTTCCCCGCGTCCACATGGGCCAGCAGACCCGCACAAATATGTTTGATAGGCTTCGTTTCGTTGGCCTGTCGGCCCATAAAAAATCCTCCTCTCGTAAAGACATACTATAAATTAGTATATCACAAGAGGAGGACAGCGTCGAGATATAGA
>CALWWH010000102.1 GCA_944385195.1 uncultured Oscillospiraceae bacterium
CCATGGCTTTGCAGGCATTGAGTCCCTACCAGTCCCGTGCAGACGTGCAGGCTGCCGTCGCCAGTGCCCTTGCGCGCCTGTCCTCCACCCAGAAGGCCTCCGGCGGCTACGCCGCCTACGGAGTAGAGAACTGCGAGAGCACCGCCCAAGTGATTTTGGCGTTATGTCAACTCGGCATTGACCTCAATGACTCCCGCTTTGTCAAGAGCGGCAAGACCACTCTGGAGGCGCTGCAAAGCTATCGTCTGGCAGATGACAGCTACTCTCATCTGGCCGGTGGCGCCACCTCGGAGATGGCTACCTATCAGGCCGCCATGGCGCTGATCTCACTGGCGCTGCGCCAGGCGGGGCAGCCTGGCATTTACGCCATGTCTCCGACGTTCTCTGACCTGAGCGGTCACTGGGCCGCAGGCAATGTCCAGGATGCGGTCAACAAAGGAATCTTTGTCAAAGCTGACGGAAGCCTTGGCTGCTTCCGCCCCGATGTTGCCATGACCCGCAGCAACGTGATTAAAGCCATCTGGCGAATGCACGGCGCACCGGAGGTGGATACCTCCAAAGCTGAAACCGGCTGGAAGTCCTATCCCCACATGGTCTGGGCGCTGCAGGAGGGCATCATCGACAGCTTCGATCCCAATGGCAGTCTGACCCGCGCCCAGCTGGCCACCATGCTCTGGCGTATGAGCGGTGAACCCAGTGCCACAGCCGCTTCCAAATCTGCTTATCAGCTTTCCGATCTAGCTGCTACGCCGGCCTGGGCGGATACCGCCATGGGCTGGGCCTTAAAGACCGGCCTTATCGAGGGCAGCGACGGCAAGTTAGCGCCCAACGACAATATTACCCGCGCGCAGGCAGCGACGCTGCTGCTGCGCTACCTGGAGGAGATCTCATGATGCGGCGTATTGTCCCCATTCTCCTGCTCCTGGTCTTGCTCTGCGGCTGCGCTGTGACGATCTCCGATGTGGGCGTTATCGGCGGGCCTGACGGCCCGACAAGCACCATTTCGACGGATTCTACAACGCAAAGCTCTACCTGCACCATCAGCATTCGCTGCGACACCCTGCTGGATCACATGGACAGCCTCTCCATGGGCACCGCCTCCCTGGTACCGGAGGACGGATGTCTGCTGGCAGAGACTCTCATAGAGCTGCAGCCCGGAGACAGCGTCTTTGATGTACTTCAGCGCGCTACCGAACGCAACGACATCCAACTGGAGTTCTCCACCTCGCCCCTTTATGACAGCAAGTACATTGAGGGCATCGGCAACCTCTATGAAATGGACGCTGGCCCTCTCTCCGGCTGGACTTATAGCGTAAACGGCGTTTTCCCCGGCTATGGAACCAGCCAGTACACCGTCAGCGCAGGCGATGTGATTGAGTTTCTTTACACCTGTGACCTTGGCGCGGACGTGGGCAACCCCGCCGGTGCGCTCCAGTGAAGCGCACCCTGCAGGGATACCATCCGGCGGTGACGTTTTGCTACTGGGTGCTGGTGATGGTCCTGTCGATGTTTCTCATGCAGCCGGTCTGTCTGGGGATCTCCCTCCTCAGCGGCGCCGGCTGCGCCGCCGGCATCGGCGGCAAACGAAATCTGAGGCTTCAGCTGAGGCTGATGCTGCCGCTAATCCTTCTGACAGCGTTGTTTAACCCGCTCTTTAACCACCAGGGAGTCACCATTCTGACGCGGTTTCCCAACGGGAACCCCTTAACCCTCGAATCCATCTGGTACGGCCTAGCCGCCGGGGCGATGCTGGGGGCGATGATCTGCTGGTTTCTCTGCCTAAGCGGCATTGAGACTGCCGACCGACTGACCTGCCTTTTTGGTCGGCTGGTCCCGGTGCTCTCGCTGCTTTTGTCGATGGTGCTGCGCTACGTGCCGCGGCTACGGCAGCAATTTTCTCTTGTCCACACTGCACGCATTGCCGCAGAGGGTACAGCCCATGGGCTTCTCCCCCGACTCAGGCAAGCCGGTGCAGAGCTTACCTCCATGATCGGCTGGTCTATGGAACACGCCATCCATACCGCCGATGCCATGAAAAGCCGCGGCTACGGTCTGCCTGGACGGACCGCTTTCACCCGCTATCCCGTCACAAGGCGGGACATATTTGCACTGCTGACCATGGGGCTGCTGGCAGCCGCCGTGGTCAGCGGCGCCCTCTGCGGCACATTGGCCTTCGAATACACGCCGGTGACCATCGGCGTCTGGACCCCCGCCACTGCGGCAACGCTGGCAGCCTATGCGCTGCTGTGTGCTCTGCCGCTGCTCGCCCATGGAAAGGAAGTGCTGCTGTGGCGCTCTTTACAATCGAAGATCTGAGCTTCACCTACCCCAGCGCGGCGGCGCCTGCCCTGTTGCATCTCAACCTCTCTGTGGAGCCCGGTGACTTTATTGTCGCCGCCGGCCCCTCTGGCTGCGGCAAGTCCACGCTGCTGCGGCAGCTCAAGCCTGCGCTCACGCCCCACGGCACACGCACAGGGCGCATTCTCTTCCGGAGCCAGCCGCTGGAGTCGCTGGAACCCCGGGTCCAGGCCTCGGAGATCGGTTTTGTACTCCAGCACGCCGACGACCAGATCGTCACGGACAAGGTCTGGCACGAGCTGGCCTTCGGTCTGGAGAGTTTGGGCGAACCGACGCCGGTCATCCGCCGCCGGGTGGCGGAGATGAGCAACTACTTCGGCATCACCGAATGGTTTGACAGAGACGTGACCGCGCTGTCCGGCGGGCAGAAGCAGCTGCTAAACCTGGCCTCCGTCATGGTCATGCAGCCCAGCGTCCTGGTGCTGGACGAACCCACCAGCCAACTGGACCCCATCGCCGCCAGCGACTTTCTCTCCACAGTGGCCAGACTCAACCGGGACCTGGGCACCACCGTCATTCTTGTTGAGCACCGCCTGGAGGAGGCCCTGCCGCTGTGCAGCAAGGTCTGGTTTCTAGACGAGGGAGCGCTGCTCTGCCAGGGCAGTCCAGCGGAGGTTGGGGCCATCCTGCGGGCGCAAAACCACCGGATGTTTGAGGCCATGCCCACACCCATGCGCATCTGGGCCGCCGTCGAAAGCGACGAGACCTGCCCCATCACGGTCCGCGAGGGACGCGATTGGCTTGACCGCTTTCCCCGTCCGCTGCTCCCCGTCCCGCCGGAGCCTCCGGCGCAAACCCAGAAAACCCCCGTGGTGGAGCTCAAGAACGTCTGGTTTCGCTACGAGCGGGAATCCGACGATGTCATCCGGGGGCTGAGTCTGAGCGCCTGCCCCGGCGAATTGCTCTGCATTCTAGGCGGCAATGGCGCGGGTAAGAGCACCACGCTCAGCCTCCTCTCGGACCAGCGCAGGGCATGGCGCGGAGAGGTTCGAGTAGACGGCCGCGTCGCCGCTCTGCCCCAGGACCCCATGACGCTCTTTGCCAACAGCACCGTCTGTGCCGAGCTGGAGGAGATGCTCCCCCACCTGTCTGCGGCAGAGCGGAGAGAAAAGGCCATCGATATGGCCCGGCGCATGGGGCTCCTGCCTCTGCTCTACCGCCATCCCGGAGACCTCTCCGGCGGCGAGCAGCAGCGGACGGCGCTGGCAAAGGTTCTGCTGTCGAACCCGGATATCTTGCTTCTAGACGAGCCGACCAAGGGCCTTGACAGCGCCTGCAAGGCGCAGCTGCGGAGCATCCTGCGGCAATTACGAGACCGCGGCGTTGCCATTGTCATGGTCAGCCACGACGTAGAGTTCTGTGCTGAGAATGCCGACCGCTGCGCGCTCTTTTTCGACGGGAGCATTGCCGCCGAGGGCCGTCCCCGCGCCTTTTTTGCGGGCAACAGTTTCTACACCACCGCCGCCAACCGCATGGCGCGGCACCGCCTGCCGCAGGCCGTCACCCCGGCGGATGTCATCGCCGCCTGCGGCGGGGCTGCCGCTCCGCCTCCGGAGCCACACATTGATGACGGGCCCCCGCCCCCAGAGCCGGATCCTCCGGTGAAACTGCCTCTATGGCGCAGGATTCTCGCCGGCTTCTCCGCCGCCGTTATGCTGCTGAGCATGTTCTACGTCCTGCGCAGCTCCGACCTAACGAGCCTCGTGGCCACCGGCGACTTCGGCGGCGTGCTCAGCGACCTGTGGATCGACCTGGTGCTGGTGGCGTCGGTCTTTGTCCTGGCGCTGAGCATGAGCCACAAGGGCGTGACCCTGGAGGCCCCGCCGCCCATCCGCATCACGCGGCGGACCGTCCTGTCCCTGGCGGTCATTCTCATCGTCGTGCCGCTGACCATCTGGGCTGGGGTCCGCTTCGGCGGGGATCGGAAGTATTATCTGATCTCGATGCTGGTGATTGTCGAGACGATGCTGCCCTTTTTTCTGAGCTTTGAGGGCAGGAAGCCCATGGCGCGGGAGCTGGTCATCATCGCCGCCCTCAGCGCGCTGGGCGTTGTGTCCCGCACCGCCTTTGCCATGCTCCCGGCCTTCAAGCCCGTGTTGGCGCTGGTCATCCTGTCAGGCATTGCCTTTGGCAGCGAGACCGGCTTCCTGGTGGGCGCCATGAGCATGTTCGTATCCAACATGCTCTTCTCCCAGGGGCCGTGGACGCCCTGGCAGATGTTTTCCGCAGGACTCATCGGAGCCCTGGCAGGGCTTCTGTTCCGGGCCGGCGCCCTGCGCCGCAGCCGCGTGGCTGTGAGTCTGTTCGGCTTTCTCGCCGCAGTGGGCATCTACGGCCTGCTGATGAACACAGCCAGCGTGGTCATGTACCAGTCCGTCATCACCTGGCCGATGCTGCTGACCTCTCTGGCGACGGGCCTGCCCTTCGACCTGGTCCACGGAACGGCCAGTGCGCTGTTTTTGTGGCTCTTCGCGCATCCCGTTCTGCGCGTGCTGGCACGGGTGCGGACAAACTACGGCCTGATGGAAAGCGAAAGGAAACCGAAACATGAAACTACAGTGGTTTAAGCACACCGACAACTGGCAGGACGTCAAGAACGCCACCATGAACACCATAGGCAAGACCACCGGGAAGTATCCGGACGAGGACTGGAAGCTGCGACTGCTGCGCTCGGAGCACTCTCCCATTCGGAAGCTGGAATTCTCGTGGCGCTGGGAGGATCTCCCCTACTGGGTTTCTGTCCATTTTGTACGCCACAAAATCGGCATCGAACACTTTGTGAAAACCCAGCGCAGCGACCGCACGGGGATCGATCGCAGCGAGCTGTCTCAGAGCGCACTTGTAAACCATGAGTGCACCGCCAATGCCCAGGCGCTCATCACGATCAGCCGAAAGCGGCTCTGCGCCGCCGCCTCAGCCCAGACGAGGCAGGCCTGGCAGCTGGTCAAGGACGAGGTTCACAAGTGCGAGCCCGCACTGGCCCATTGCATGGTGCGCGAATGCGTCTACCGGGGATTCTGCCCGGAGATGTTTCCCTGTGGGTATGCCGACACGGCCGCCTTCCAAAGTGAACGCGCCGCCTACTGTTCTGACAAAATTTAAGTAAAGAGGCGATTAAAATGGCAAACAACACCCCTATTCCCTGCACAGTTCCTGCCGAGGAGGTCGCCCGTCTGAAGGGCCTCGGCTTTCTGCGGGACAAGCTGACAGCGGACTGCTTTAATGCCCGCATCATCACCCGCAACGGCAAAATCACCGCCGAGGAGGCTCGCACGCTGTCCGAGGCCGCGGCGCGCTTCGGCTCTGGCGAGATGGCCATGACCACCCGCCTGACCATAGAGCTGCAGCGCATCCCCTATGACCAGGTGGACGCGCTGATCGACTTCCTCTCTGCGCACGGTCTGGAGACCGGCGGCACCGGAGCGAAGGTTCGCCCCGTTGTCTCCTGCAAAGGTACTACCTGCCAGTACGGCCTGATCGACACTTTTGCCCTGTCTGAGGCCATCCATCAGCGCTTCTATGAGGGTTTCCATGACGTCAAGCTGCCGCACAAGTTCAAGATTGCCGTCGGCGGCTGCCCCAACAACTGCGTCAAGCCCGAGCTCAACGACCTGGGCGTCATCGGCGCCCGCCGGCCGGTCATCGACCCGGACAAGTGCAAGGGCTGCAAGGTCTGCCAGGTGGTCAACGCCTGCCCCATCCACGTCCCCGTCGTCACCGACGGCCTCGTGGCCATCGACTCTGCCGCCTGCAACGACTGCGGCCGCTGCTTTGGCAAGTGCCCCTTTGGCGCGGTGAGTCACCCCGTGACCGGCTACCATGTGTACATCGGCGGCCGCTGGGGCAAGCGCACGGCCCGCGCCCTGCCGCTGGACGTCATTCTCAGCGACGAGGCGCAGGTCATGACCGTCATCGAGCGGACGATCTGCCTGTTCCGAGACCAGGGCATCGCCGGGGAGCGCTTTGCCGACACCATCGCCCGTCTGGGCTTTGAGACCGTGCAGGCGCAGCTGCTGGACGGCATCGTATGAAACGCGGCCTGTGCCTAATCTTGACCCTGTTTGTGCTCACCGGATGCGCCCCTGCGGCGCATCCGGTGTCTGGCTATGCCTTCACAGACGATGCCGGACAGCGCATAACGGTCCCGTACAAGCCCCAGAGGGTGGCAGTGCTGCTGTCCTCCTATGCCGAGGTCTGGCTTCTGGCGGGCGGAAGGGTTCAGATCACAGTCGGCGAGAGCGTTGAGCGGGGCTTTGCGGAGGATTCTGCCGTTCTGGTGGACGGCGGTGCGGGTAAATCCATCGACCTAGAGCGCCTGATTGCCGCGCAGCCGGACTTTGTGCTCTGCTCTGCGGACATAGAGGCCCAGCGCGACGCCGCCGAGGCGCTCAACGATATGGGGATTCCCGCCGCGCAAATGCGCGTAGAGTCCTTTGAGGACTATCTGCGGCTGCTGGAACTGTGCACGACGCTGACGCAAAACGCCGAGGCGTACCAACAATACGGGGCTCAGCTTCAAGCGCAAATCAGCTCGATCCTCTCCCAGGCCCAGGACACCTCTCCGGAGATTCTCTTTCTGCGGGCTGGCTCCGGCTTTGCCAAGGCCAAAGGCAGTGCCGACCACTTTGCTGCACAGATGCTGCAGCAGCTGGGGGCGGTGAATCTGGCCGACGAGGCCCCAGTGCTGCTGGACGGGCTGAACATAGAGGCGATCCTCAAAGCGGACCCGGATCGAATTTTCATCGCCATGATGGGGGATGAAGCAGCCGCGAGGGCCTATGTGGAGGAGCTGTTCACCCAGGAGGGGTGGTCGTCTCTGAGCGCTGTCCAGAGCGGAGCCTACACCTTCCTGGACAAGGATCTGTTCCACTACAAGCCCAACGCCCGCTGGGCGGAGGCTTACGAAGTCCTGGAGGCGGCGCTTTATGGGCCGTGACCGCCGCTGGGCGCTGCTGGTGGGCATGGGCCTTCTGCTGGCCGCGGTATTTGCCGCCGGCTTGGCCTTTGGCAGCGTGAGGCTGTCTCCCTCCGACCCGATGCTCAGCGCAATCGTCCGGCTGCGGCTGTCCCGGGTGCTGGCGGGTCTGCTGGGGGGCGTGGGTCTGGCCGTTGCAGGGGTGCTGCTGCAAGCTGTGACGGGCAACCCCATGGCCAGCCCGAACATTGTTGGAGTCAACGCCGGGGCGGGCTTTGCGGTGATGCTGGTGAGCTGTCTGTGGCCAACGGCCTGGGCGCTGCGGCCAGTGGCTGCCTTTGCAGGCGCCTTTGGGGCCACGGGGCTGATTCTGGCCCTCTGCCGCCGGAACATTGGCCGCAGCACCCTGGTTCTGGCGGGTCTTGGCATCAATGCAGTGCTCAACGCAGGCATTGCCTTGCTGTCGCTGCTTTTCCCGGACGAGTTCACCGCGTACCGGACCTTCTCTGTGGGGGGGCTGGCAGGGGTGCAGCTGGGCGACCTGCTCCTCCCCGCCGTATTGATCCTCGTCTGCGCCTTGGTCTCGATGCTGCTCTGCCCGCGCATCCAGCTGTTGACGCTGGGTGACGCCACCGCCCGGTCGCTGGGCGTGCGAGTGGGCGCCCTGCGGGTCGTGTGCCTGGTTCTGGCCAGCGCCTCGGCGGCACTGGTGGTCAGCTTCGCGGGATTGCTGGGCTTTGTCGGCCTCATCGTGCCGCACATTGCGCGCAAGCTCGTGGGCGGACGTATGGTGTGGGTGCTGCCGGTCTCGGCCCTGGGCGGCGCAATTTTGCTGATCCTATCCGATACCCTGGGCCGCATGCTCTTCGCGCCGACGGAGGTGCCAGTGGGCATCCTGATGGCATTTTTGGGCGCGCCGTTTTTCCTGTTTTTGCTCCTGCGGCGGAGGGAGGTTGATTGAGATGCTGCACGTTTCCGATCTCTCCGTCGGTTATGGGCGGAAGGCCATTCTAAGCCAGCTGGATTTTCGCATCGAAGCCGGCAGTCTCACGGTGATTCTGGGCCGCAACGGCTGCGGCAAATCGACGCTGCTCCGCTGCTTGAGCGGACAAAAAAAGCCGCTCCAGGGTACCGTCTCCTGGAACGGCGCCGAGCTTTTTTCCCTCGAGCCCAGCCGGCTGGCGCAGACGCTGGCACTGCTGCCCCAAGGGCTTCCCGTCCCGGATCTGACGGTGCGGGAACTGGTAGCCTGCGGGCGCGCACCCTGGGGCCGGGGCGGGGAGGCGCAGATTGCGCAGGCCATGGTCACGGCCGATGTAGCGCAGTTCGCCGGCACCCCCATGGAACAGCTTTCCGGCGGCGAACGCCAGCGGGCGTGGCTGGCCATGACCCTGGCCCAGGACACGCCGCTGCTGCTGCTGGACGAGCCGACCACCTACCTCGACCCGGCCCAGCAGTTCCGCTTTATGGACACGCTGCAAGGCCTGTCCAGGCAGGGCAAGACCATCGTGGCCGTGCTCCACGACCTGCCCCTGGCCCTGCGCTATGCTTCTCAGGTGCTGCTGCTGGACGCCGGGCAGTGCGTGTATCATGGCTCTGCTGCGGACGCGGCGGAGCCGGTTGAGCGGGTCTTTGGGGTAGAGCGCTGGTGGCGGTGAGGGCTTATGCGGCACTTTCACCCCCCTTAAAGGGCAGTACGCAGAGAACCCCCTTCGCACGTTCTGCGCAACGGCTCGCCGTCCGGCAGGAGAGGCCCCCAGAGGCACCTGCGCTGGGCCCGCAGATACGATAGGCATTGGCGTCAACCGAGAAGATGTAAAGCAAAGGGCGGTCACAAGTGCTGCTTTGCGGGCATTGCAGCTCAAAACATCCGTAAACCCCGGTGCAACTGTGATTTTCATATCACTTTGCACCGGGGTTTAGCTCAAAAATTTGCTTCTCTCTCGGTCAATAGGGCAGCAGTTTGAACTTCAGGAAGCTCGCCTGACTGCCAAAACTGTTGCGGTACTGCTCGTCTCCATTGAGAATGCGTCCGCGGACCCACTGGCCGTCCACATACTGGCCCTCCTCCTTGGATAGGATGAGGAAGTCGCAAGGACTGTCTGCCTTGGCTGCAAAGCTCAAAGTGCAGTTAGCCGCCAGGACAACGAACTCATAGTCCCCCAACTCGATGACCAAACCGCCGCCAGCGGCAGCGCCCGGCTGACGGCCTGCCATAGGGTTCGCCCCGCCGTAGCTGAACTGCAAGTCCAGCTTACCCAGCCGGACGAACTCGCTGCGGGTTCCCTGCCCTGCATCCAGGAATCCATGAATTTTGCCCTCGCGATGGGCCTGCTCGATGAGCTGCTCCATATTGGCGACCTTGCAGTAGGCATCGCCCAGAAGGGCGCCTGCGCCGCTCTGGGCCTTCATGGCCTCGAGGGAGATGTTCAGCAGAGCTAGGGTGTC
>CALWWH010000103.1 GCA_944385195.1 uncultured Oscillospiraceae bacterium
CCCCTGCACTTGCATCCCATTCACTGACGTGCTATGATAGGATTCTCATACCACCACGAGGAGGTGAGCGCCGTGACCGAGCAGCATCTGTGGCTCAACGCCGCCGGCGGCGGGCGCATTTTCTGCCGCGTGTGGCTCCCAGATACGGCGGCCGGGGCCGTCCTCCAGATTGCCCACGGGCTCAGTGAACACAGCGGCCGCTATGCCCATCTGGCGGCGTACCTGGCCGCACACCGCTTCGCCGTTGTCGCCGCAGATCACAGCGGCCACGGTCACAGCGACGGGGTTCCCGGCTGTTTTACCGGCGGCTGGTGGTCTGCGGTGGAGGACCTGCGCCGGGTGGCGCGGCGCTGCCGGCTGCAATGGCCCGATGCGCCGCTGTTCCTGTTGGGGCACTCAATGGGCTCATTCCTGGTCCGCACCCTGCTCATTGATCACCCGGAGCTGCCCCTCACAGGTGTGCTGCTCAGCGGCTCGGCGCAGTATCCTAGGGGCGGCACGGCGATTTTGGGCGCCTCCGCCGCGGTAGAGGCTGCCCTGCGCGGCGATGGCGCCGACAGTCCCGCCGTCCACCGGATGCAGCAGCTGCTGAACCTGCCCTTCCGGGACGGCAGCCCTTACGCTTGGGTCAGCGGCGGCCCCAGCGAGGCCTCGGAATTGAGCACCGACCCCCTCTGCAATGTCCTAACTACCCTGGGGCTGCAGCGGGATATGCTCAAGGGCATCGTCTATAACCAAAAGCCCGAACACCTGGCGCGGATGCGAAAGGACTTGCCGGTGCTGTTCTTCTCCGGCGACCAGGATCCGGTGGGCCTCATGGGTCACGGCGTCCTCGCCGCCTGCGCCAGCTTCCAGCGCGCCGGGCTGACCGACGTCCATGTCCGCCTCTACCCCGGCGCGCGCCACGAGACCTTGCACGAATCCTGCCGCGACCAGGTCTTCCGGGACCTTTTGGCCTGGATAGAGGCCAAATCCAGCGGGCCGCAGAGCGGCCGCCATCCCCTCACATCAGGGGACTCGCAGCTCGAGGCAGGTCAATGACGATGGAGAAAAATCCGAACATTTGGCTATCATTGTCTATGCAATTTCCTGTATTTGGAATCTCCTTAGAGAGCGCTATATTCTTATTTTTTAGCATTTGTATTGACCACTTTCATCTTTTACAAAGGTCTTTTTGAATGTATTTGTTATTTCCTCTGCAACAATGCGGCCAATGGCCCTAAGGGTGAGGGGGGTGTTCCCCTGTCACATCACATTTTGGAGGAGGATACCATGCTAAACCAATCCCTGACCCGGGCCGACGCCATCCGTGCCTTGGCAAAGCTCATCCGCAGCAGGAGCAACGACTGCGCCCGGCTGGCACTGGAGGAGAATCCGCCCACGGAGAGGCTGGACCTGTCTTTGCTGCAAGAAGTCCGCAGAGGCTCCAATGGGGCCATTGAGGTCCGCCTGGTGGACAAACTCAAGGCCATCGAGTTAATGGCCCACCTGATCGAAGAGGACAGCTCCGGCGCCGAGGACTTCTTTGCGGCGCTCAACGAGAGTGCTGAAAAAAGATGAAGTAACTGCGGCATAGCATAAGCCCGGTGGGAAAGCCACCGGGCTTATGCTATGCGGCCATTAGGTCAGCCGGGCAATCCACTCTGCCGGAAGCTGTACCTCTGCGCAGTCCATCAGGCCCTCAATCTGTTCGACGCTTTTCGCCCCAACCAGAGCGACACCCGGGATGGGGTTACACATCACATAGCCCAGAATCAGCTGCAGCGGGCTATAGCCGGTTTCCGCTGCGACGGTGCGGAGGGTCTCGATACGCCGCTCTGTGACCGGATTCCAGAACTGGGCCATGGTGCCCTTAGACACGGTGTCGAGCTTCCCAGCCAGGGCGCGGGTCAGAATGCCGCTGCCCAGGGTGCTCCATGCCAGGACCGGCATCCCCGCCGCGCGGTACCATTTCTCCGCCTCCGGGGTCATCGCCACCAGGCCCTGGGAGCGCAGATAGTCCGGGTTTGCCTGGGCAAGGCTCCAGTTGATCTGGGAGCTGGTGAAGCCCTGGCCTCCAATGGACTTGGCATATTTGTTTGCCTCTTCGATGCGTGCGCAGCTCCAGTTGGAGGCGCCATAGCTGCGGATGTGGCCTGCCTGGACCTCCGCCTCCAGGGCGTCGATGATCTCCTCGACAGGGACGGCCTCATTGTCCCGGTGGAGATACCAGTGGTCGATAACCTCCGCCTGCAGCCGCAGGAGGCTCTCTTCGATGTCGGCATGGGCACAGGCTGCACTGACCCGGGGCTCCGGATTGCCCAGCAGCGGATGGCAGCCCTTGGTGATGATCTTCACCTTGTCCCGCAGGCCGCGGTCCTTGACCCACTTGCCCACAGTGACCTCGCTCAGGGAGATTCCCTGGGGGTTCCAGCTGCCGTAGACCTTGGCGGTGTCAATGGTATCGCCGCCCCGGGCAAAATAGGCGTCCATAATGGCAAAGGACGCCGCCTCATCCACCGTGGTACCGAAACCCACCGTGCCGAGGCCGAGCTTGCTGATGCTCAGATCGTCGGTAATACGTTGAAACTGCATCGCTTCCTCCTTAATTTACGACCGCCCCTACCCCCAGGGACAGCAAATACATGACCGCGGCCGCTGTGGCAACGCCAGCGAAGATCACCGGGAAGGCAGCCTTCAGTCTCAAATTCATCACCGCAGCGACCAGTGCGCCGGTCCAGGCGCCGGTACCAGGCAGGGGGATGGCCACGAGGACATACAGGCCCAAAAGCTCATACTTGCGCACGAGATCGGCTTTTTTCGCCGCACGACCCTCCAATTTGGAGACCAGGTGCTCCAGCTTCGCAGATTTTCGGCGCATCCAGTGGAAGACCTTCCGAATTCCTAATATAATGAATGGCACCGGCACCATATTCGCCAGGATGCTAACGATGAGCACGGGGATATGCGCCAGGCCCAAGCTCAATCCGATGGGTACCGCGCCGCGCAGCTCCACCACCGGCAGCATCGCAAACAGCGCTACGGTCAACCAATCCCTCACAGGCACCCCTCCATATTGTTTCTTAGACCATGATACCACGCCCGCGCAGCGCCGTCAATGGTAGGCTGGATTTCTTAACATCTATACTTTACTTTACCGTCGAAACGTGGTATGATGTAGCCAAGTCAAAAACGTCGCCCGCCCCGCTGCTCCTGGCAGCACACGGAAAGGGGCAAGAACCCACGAGCAGGTGACTGGGAAGCTCTCCATTCGCAGATGAGAGGGATAGGTCAGATACGTGGGGGCGGGAAAAGTGCTTTTGCCAGTGCCGTGAACCATCAGCCGCCGGCAACGGGGGTTGTTTTTGCTGGACGTCGCGTGTAAAAGCACGTCGGCGTTTTTTCGTACTTATTTAATTTAAGGAGGAACTCAAAATGAAAAAACTGCTTTCCCTGTTCTTAGCTCTGGCCCTGTGTCTGAGCTGCGGCACCATTGCCTTGGCCGAGGAAACCGATCTTACGACGGCCACCGAGGGGGCCACCCAGGAAGCCACTGAGGGGGCCACCGAGGAGACTACCGAGGAGACCACCGAGGAAGCTACTGAGGGGACCACCGAGGAAGCTACCGAGGAGACCACCGAGGAGACTACTGAGGAGACCACCGAGGAGACTACTGAGGAGACCACCGAGGAGACTACTGAGGAGACCACCGAGGAGACCACCGAGGAGACTACTGAGGAGACCACCGAGGAGACTACTGAGGAGACTACCGAGCCCGCCGCCGAAGAGGCTGCGGACCCCATCTACGTTGATGTGACCATCTCCGTCAAGGGTGAGCTGGTGCTTGCCCATGAGGAAGTCACCGTTTATGACCTCAACAGCGACGGCGCTTTCAACCTGGATGAGGCCATGTACTGTGCTCACGAGCAATATTACGAGGGTGGTGCTGCGGCCGGCTTCGAATCCGCGGTCTCTGAGTATGGCATCTCCATGTACAAGCTCTGGGGTGACGACAGCGGTATGTTTGGCTACACCGTCGACAACTCCGCCTCCACCATGAGCCTGGCTGACCCCATCGAGGACGGCAGCCACGTCGCCGCTTATGTCTATGCCGACGCCAACTGGAGCGACAAGTACAGCTTCTTCAGCGTCTCTGACGTGAAGCTGCTCAAGGGCAGCGGCCTGGACGTTACGCTGTCTGCCAACGGCTTTGACGCAGAGTGGAACGCCGTGGTCGAGCCTGTGGCCAACGCCACCATCACCATCAATGGCAGCGCCACTGAGATCGTCACCGACGCCGAGGGCGTGGCCCACCTGCCCGCTTTCGAGCAGCCCGGCACCTACATCCTCTCCGCCACCTGCGAGGAGACCATCATCGTTCCTCCCACCGCTGTTGTCTATGTCGGCAGCTTCCCTGACAGCTACAACCACTGGGCCTCTGACGAGATCGAGACCGTCGTCAAGGCCGGCATTATGAGCGGCGTTGAGACCGACGAATTTGGCGTTGAGACCCAAATGACCCGCGATATGCTCGTCACTGTCCTCTACCGCATGGCCGGCGGCCCCGTTGTTGAGGGCGAGATCAGCTTCACCGATGTGAAGGAAGACGCTTACTACGCCGACGCAGTGGTCTGGGCCGTCCAGACTGACATCACCACTGGCTATGAGGACAACACGTTCCGTCCCGGCACCATCATCACCCGTGAGCAGCTGGCCACCTTCCTCTATCGCTTTGCTCAGACCCAGAGCATTGACACCACAGCTGGCGAGAACACCAATATTCTCAGCTACACCGACGCTCTCGACATTCCCGAGTACGCCATGGAGCCCATGCAGTGGGCCGTCGGCGCACAGCTGCTCCAGGGCAGTGATGGCTACCTGAACCCCAATGAGGGTGCCACCCGCGCCGAAGTCGCCGCAGTCCTGGCTCGTTTTCTCCCCAGCGTGCCGATTCCTATCGGCAGCTCCATGGCGGAGTAAGACCATAAGCCATTCTTAACGAATTAATTTAACCTTTTCTGCTGCATCATCCCCCTTTTCCCGTCGCACCGCCCCACAGAGCATGCTTCGGGGAGAGGGGGATCATCCCATAGCTTGCTCTGCGAGGCCAGCTGGCGGATGATCTCCCTTCCAACTCAACAGCATCAACACCCCCCTTCCCCAAATGTAAGGAGACTTCTTATGAAACACCGTTTTTTCTCGTTTCTTCTCGCGCTTTCACTGATCTGCACCCTCATTCTCCCCGCTGCCGCTACTGACCGCGGGGATTCTGTCAAATACTACACTTCCATCGTCTCTGACCCAGGATACGGCGCCGAGTGGGGCGTCATCGCCGCCTGCACAGAGGGAAATACAGCCTACGGCAATCTCTACTGGAAGAATATCCAGACCATCGTCAAAGACGCCAAAGGCCAGCTAGATAGCCGTAAGTCTACCGAGACAAGCCGTGTCATTTTGGCCATCACTGCCACGGGCAATGACGCGACTACCGTCGGCGGCTACAATCTGGTGTCAGCGCTAAACGACATGGACTTTGTCGTCAATCAAGGCATCAACGGCGCGATCTTCGCCCTGTTAGCCCTGGATGCCGGTGCTTATGTTTCCAATATGCGCGATTCCCTGGTGCAGTACATCCTGGACGCTCAGCTGACTGACGGCGGCTGGGCTCTGACCGGCGAAGTGGGGGACACC
>CALWWH010000104.1 GCA_944385195.1 uncultured Oscillospiraceae bacterium
TTCTACCGCGAGCTCACGCACCCGGCTGGCATAGCTGCGCTCCGGGTTGGTGACGAGGACTTTGATTGCCACCGCAAGCAGCATAAGCAAGGCCACGGCCATGGCGAACATACTGCTCTTTTGCCACGCGGGGCGGCTCTGGTTGGCAGAGGAATGGTAGGAATTCATTCTTCGACCTTTACGATATGGATTGCTTCGGCCAGCAGAATATTGATCAATTCGTTGCGGGAGCGATTGGTGGCGCTGGACAGGGCGTCTAACTGCGCAAGCATCTCCTCTTTCATGCGTACTGACACAATTTTGTAGCCATCATCACCCTTCTTTGCAGCCTTCTTCTTGATCTTGATCTCATTTTGCATGTCATCACATCCCTTATCCATTCTAACGCAGCATTGATAGTTTTAGTATACTAGAATAGTAACTATAAAATTATAGTATATAATTTTAAAAAATGCCTGCGCAGAACTGGGGAACACAGAGCGCCTTTTGACCCAGGGGCAAGAGTTTGGGCGCAATGTTTGGACGAATTACGAGAAAAGGGGCGCGGCATAACGGGCCCCATCAAGGTATCGGACCTGCGCAGCTGTGGCAGGTCCGATACCTGTTAAGAATGCTTTCTGATGGCAGCACGAGTGGCCTTTGCCACATCGGCAATGATGCGCAGCTCCTGGGCAGAGCAATCCTCCAAAGCTTCGGCGAGATCATCCAGGATGGAATTGCGGTTGATGTGATCTCTAGGAAACAGCAGGTCATCGGCGCGAATTTCCAACGCTTTAATCAAGCTGACCAGCACGGGCAGGCTCAGCTTGGTGTTGCCGGTTTCGATATGGCTCATATGTGTGACGGAAATTCCAACTTTTTCCGCCAAATCTTCCTGGGAGTAGAGGTGTAATTTGCGAAATTTACGTACTTGCTGTCCAATCTTATAGTAATCCAAAAAACCACCGCCTATATAATTCACTTGCACTTGAATTATATAGGTAGTTGTGTTATGATGGAATAAACTATATAGGCGAAAATATGCCTATATGATTTATGAAAAGGGTGCAAAACAGAGATGAAAATAGAAATCCCTTTGATTGAGTGGGTGGCAATGGAGATGAACTGCGAATACGTGTCTGACTTGAGGTGGCTCGACGCCAGGCAGCGGGAGACCCTGGCGGCAAAGCTGTCAAAAATTGCAGTGAGCGACTGTACGAGGCGAGAATGGGAGGACTTGTGCGAGTATTTGACCGGGTCAAAGCCCGAGGGTGCAGCGGAGGCAAAGGCGCAGACAGTGTGGTTCCTTTTGAATACGTAGCAGGAATCAGAGCACGGCAGATGGGCCGATGCCCTTGCAATTTTCCCTAAACGTGGTATACTAATAGAAACAAATTACCGAAAGAAGGGATTGCAATGAGCTTTTCCGAATTTCTGACCGCGCGCCGGGCGACGGCTAAGGAACTGGTAGCCGAGCTGGGCAAGTATTACAGCTACGTGAGCGTTCTGGGCGCGGATGTCAGGGCCAAGTCCATCCGGGTGGACCGCAACAGCTCAAACCTCGGCGCCGGCCGCGACACAGAGTGCGGCTTTGTGGTGAAAATGAGCAAAGGAAGCGTTTTCTTCGAGTACTCCCTGGATGATATTGCAGGGGATGTCAAGGCCCTGGCTGCCAAGCTGGCAGAGGCGTTCCGGCTCAGCCAGGCGCTGGCCGCTAACACCATCGGCCAGGTGCAGCTGCCCGATGAGCCGCTGGTTGAGAGCTTCGCCCGCCGGAGCGACATCGGCGCTTACAGCGATACCCAGCTGCTGGACGCAGCCAGGGGCCTGTGTGAGCGTCTGCTCCAGGGCAGCGAGCACATTCTCAATGGAGTCGTGTCCTTGGGCTCTGTGGAGGTTTCCAAGCTCTTTGTGTCCAAAAACCGTGAGCTGGATCAGAACTACACCTGGATCAACGGCAACCTGATGGTGGTCTACCGGGAGAACGGCAAGGTGGTCCAGGCGCACGAGGGGGCCTATGGCACCCATATGGCGCAGGTTTTGGCACAGTTGCCCGCCTTACAGGAGAAGCTGCTGCACAAGGCGCACATGCTCACGCTGGCCAAGGCCATCACCCCCGGCACATATGATGTCATTACCGATCCCTCCATCACCGGCCTGATCGCCCACGAGGCCTTTGGCCACGGTGTCGAGCTGGACCAGTTTGTGAAAGACCGCGCCCTTGCCAAGCAATACGTCGGCAAGTATGTGGCTTCCCCCATCTGCAATATGCGCGACGGCGCCGCGGCGACGGTGAGCGCAGCGTCCTACTTTTTTGACGACGACGGCGTCCTGGCCGGGGACACGCAGATCATCAAGGATGGCATCCTGCTGACCGGCATCTCCGACTTGGCCTCAGCGACCCAGCTGGGGCTGGCACCCACCGGCAATGGCCGCCGCGAGTCCTCCCGCCGTAAGGCATATTCCCGCATGACCAACACCTTTTTCGAGCCGGGCCAGAGCAAGCTTGAGGATATGATTGCCTCTATTGCGCACGGATATATGCTCTTTGAGACCAGCAACGGCATGGAAGACCCGAAGAACTGGGCCATCCAGTGCGTTGCTCAGTACGGCATCGAGATCGTGGACGGCAAGCTCACCGACCACTGGGTCTCTCCGGTGGTGATGAGCGGCTATGTGCCCGACCTGCTGGGCTCCATCAGCATGGTTTCGGACGACTTCAAGATCATTGGCTCCGGCAGCTGCGGCAAGGGCTACAAAGAATGGGTCCGCGTCAGCGATGGCGGGCCTGCACTGAAAGCGAAGGTGAAGCTGGGATGAAAGAGATTCTCACTGCGCTGCGGCGCAATACCAAGCTCAGCGATTATCAGATCAACATCCACCATAAGCAGAGCTATGAGCTTTTCTTCGTTAAGAGCAAGCTGGAGACGGTGCGCCGCACTGACACCTGCGACCGCGAGGTCAAGGTCTTCGTCGATCACGGGGAGTACAAGGGAGACAGCCAGTTTTTCGTCTATCCCTCTACCGACGAAACCCAACTGGACGCACTGATCGAGGATGCCGCCAGCAAGGCGGCCCAGATCAACAACAAATCCTATGAGCTCGTGGGCGAACAGACTGGCAGCTACGAGGTCGAGAGCAACTTCCGGGACTACGATATGCCGGAGCTGGCGGCGCTGGTATCCCAGACGGTCTTCGGCGTCAAGACCAGAGACGGCGCGGCGCTGAACGCGGTAGAGATCTTCCTCAACAAGCATACTGAGACCGTGGTCAACAGTCGTGGGCTGCATAAGACGCAGGTGCGCTATGAGGCTATGGTCGAGGCCATTCCCACCTATAACGGCCAGACACAGAGTGTGGAGCTGTATGAGCAGTACAACTTCGGCAGCTACGATGCCCAGGCCCTGGCTTCTCAGATCGGCGGTAAGCTGGAAGAGGTGGAGGCCCGCTACCGGGCGGTGAGGCCCGACTTTGCCATCGACTGCCCTGTGGTGCTCGGACCGCGGGAGCTGATGCAGCTTTTCATGAGCATTGCCCGCGATCTGAACTACTCTGCGGTTTACGCTCACTCCAACCTGAGGAAGAAGGGCGATCTGGTGCAGAAAAACCCCACCGGCGACCGCATCAGCATCACCATGACCGGCCAGCTGCCCGGCTGCGTCCGCAGTGCGAAGTTTGATGAGGACGGCATGTCCCTGGGCAGCATCGAACTGGTCAAGGAGGGCCAGGTCATGGCCTATTATGGCTCCAACCGCTACGGCCAGTACCTGGGCCTGAGGCCCACTGGCAACCTGGGCTGTATGAAGGTTGCCCCAGGGAGCGTCGAGACCTTCCCCGCGACCCATCTGGAGGTCATCTCCATGTCCGGGCTGCAAGTGGACGCCTTTAACGACTATATTGGCGGCGAGGTCCGCCTGGCCTACTACCGCAGCGGTGAAACGATGATCCCGGTCACGGGGATCTCCATCAGCGGTAAGCTCAGCCAAGTGCTTGAGAGCATTCGCTTTACCACCCAGACGACGATGTTCGGTGCGTATCAGGGCCCGAAGCACGCGGTGCTGACGGCCATGACGGTGTTTTAATCCAATCTATGACGGTGCGCCGCAGCGCTTTGCGGCGCACCGTTTTTGTCCCTTCCGGCCAAGGGGCGCCGGAGCAAAGCGTGGAATTTTAACTTGCGCCCGCAGCCCGGATGCGCTATAATATCCTAGATTTCACCAGAAAAAGAGGTATCACATCATGCCCGAACGGAAACTTCCCATCACCGGCCATACGGAGCTCATTGGTCTCATTGCAACGCCCATCCGCCATTCCATGTCCCCAGCCCTACATAACGCGGCCTTTGAGAAGCTGGGCATGGATAAGGTCTACCTGGTCTTTGAGGTGGGCAAGGAGGGACTGGAAGCAGCGGTTCAGGGGCTGCGGGCGATGGGCGTCCGGGGCTGGAACGTCTCCATGCCCAATAAGGCGGCAATTATGGCCTATCTGGACATCCTCAGCCCGGCGGCGCAGTTGTGCGGCTCGGTGAATACCGTCATCAACGACGGCGGCGTGCTTACCGGCACCGTCACCGACGGCACCGGATGGATGCACGCGGTGGCAGAGCGGGGCATTGACCTGAAAGGTAAGAAGATCACCCTCCTGGGAGCAGGCGGTGCGGCTACGGCGATTCTGGTGCAGGCGGCTCTGGACGGGGTGGGGGAGATCTCCATGTTCAACCGCCAGGACGAATTCTGGCCCCGCGCGGAGGAAAAGTCCGCCCTGGTGCGGGAGAAGACCAACTGCAAGGTAAGCCTCTTTCACCTGGAAGACCGCGATGCCCTGCGCCGCGAAATTGGGGACTCGGTGCTGCTGGTGAACGCCACCAGTGCGGGCATGAAGCCCCAGGAGAACCTCTGCCTGGTGGACAGCGATATGCTGCGCCGGGAACTGATCGTCTCTGATGTGGTCTATAACCCGCGCCAGACCATACTCTTGCAGCGAGCTGAGGCATTGGGCTGCCAGACGGTCCCCGGCCTGAGTATGATGCTCTGGCAGGGCGCGGAGGCGTTCAAACTCTGGACCGGCGTGGATATGCCTGTGGAGTATGTGCGCAAACAGCTGGGATTGTGAGGGTAAGACGATGAAAACAGTACAAATTCGCGGTTTAACCTTGGGACAGGGGCGCCCAAAGATCTGCGTGCCCATTGTCGGCACCACCGAGGAGGAAATCCTGGCCGAGGGGGTGCGCATTGCACGGCTGCGGGGCAAAGGGGCAGATCTCTGCGAGTGGCGTATCGACTGGTATGAAGGCGTCTATGACCGCGAGGCGCTGCGCAGTACCGGCTTAAAGCTGGCAAAGGCACTGGAAGGCATGCCGCTGCTGTGTACCTTCCGCACGGAGAAAGAGGGCGGACACCGGGCCTGTGATGAGCGTTCCTATACGGATCTGGTCTGTGAGGTCTGCCGGATGGGCTTTGCGGATCTGGTGGATATTGAGCTCTTTACCGGGGATGCGCTGGTGAGCAAAATGCGCGATGCGGCGGCAGAAGGGGGTGCGGTGGCTGTATTTTCCAACCACGATTTCCACAAAACGCCCGCCCGGGAGGAGATCGTCGCCCGCCTGGCGCGGATGGAGGCGCTGGGCGCGGATATCTGCAAGATCGCAGTCATGCCCACCTGTCCGCAGGATGTGCTGACGCTCCTGGCAGCGACAATGGAGCGCCGGGCGGCCGCGGAGCGTCCGCTGATCACCATGTCTATGGGCGCCCTGGGGACGGTCAGCCGCCTGTGCGGGGAGCTGACGGGCTCGTGCCTGACCTTCGGGTCTCTGAGCCAGGCCTCTGCCCCCGGTCAGGTTCCTGCCGGGCAGCTGGCGGAGATATTGACGCTGTTGGAGATATAGGACGCGCTGCGGCTGACCGCAGCGCGTCCTTTGGCGTCGATATTGCACTTGCGTGTATGCGGGATATGTGGTATAATATAAAGAAGCTTGTATACAATGATCCCGGCCATTGGAAAAGAAAGGGCGGTGGGATCCATGGCGATTCTTGATACGATCCACAGCAGGGAAGACCTGCTGCGTTTGGATAAGGCCCAGACGACGGAACTTTGTGCGCAGCTGCGGGAGAAACTGATCCAAACCATCTCCCAAACGGGAGGGCACCTGTCCTCTAATCTGGGTGTGGTGGAGCTGACGGTCGCGCTGCATAAAGTATTTGATACGGCAGTGGACCGGCTGGTATTTGATGTGGGTCATCAGTGTTATGTGCATAAGCTGCTCACTGGTCGCGCGGCACAGTTTGACAGTCTGCGCCAGTTTGGCGGGCTGTGCGGCTTTCCCAATCCGGCCGAGAGTATTCACGATGCGGCCATTGCCGGGCATGCCTCCAACTCGATCTCCGTAGCCCTGGGCATGGCCCGGGCGCGGACGCTGCTGGGGAAAGACTATTCCGTCATCGCCCTATTGGGCGACGGCGCTCTGACCGGCGGCATGGCCTACGAGGGCCTGAGCGCTGCCGGGGCCAGCAAAGAGCGGGTCATCGTCATTCTCAATGACGATAAGATGCACAAAGCCGGCAAGGCCGGCGCGGTCGCCCGCCGCCCGCAGCGCATGC
>CALWWH010000105.1 GCA_944385195.1 uncultured Oscillospiraceae bacterium
AAGCTTGTTATTGCTAATAACCTCCACCAATTGGATGCGCTCGCCCTCATAGACCCGGCTGCGGGAGATGGTACGGGAGTAGGAAAGCTTTTTGAACGCGACCTTGCGGTAGTATGCAATCTGAAGCAGCGCCAGCAGTCCAGCCACGACAATGACCCAAAAGGCCTGTGTCATAGCCGCGCCCCCTTATTCGGTCGGCAGCTTGGTGCCGGGATCTTCCGTGGGTGCCGGAACGCTATTGAGGATACGTTCGAGAATCTCCGCACCCTTCTGATCGGAGCCGTAACGGGTTTTGAGGATGAGGCGGTGCGAAAAGACCGGGCCCACCAATTTTTTGACGTCGTCAGGCAAAACATAGTCCCGGCCATTGATGGCAGCCAGCGCCTGACAGCAGCGGGTCATTGACAGCATACCACGAGTAGAGACACCCAGAGACACGTCCTCGTGCTCGCGGGTAGCCTCCGCCAAACGGACGATGTAGTCTACAACCACATCATCAATGCGGACCTGCGCCACGGCCTCCTGGGCCTGTGCAACCTGGTCTCCAGTGGCCACGGGCTGCAACTCAATGTCGTTGGAACCTTTACCGGTCAGATAGTTTTTCAATACGGTGACACTCTCGCCGTGGTCAGGGTAGCCAAGGCTCAAACGGAGCAAAAAGCGGTCCAGCTGTGCCTCTGGCAGCGCGAAAGTACCAGCCGTCTCCACCGGGTTTTCCGTGGCAATGACGAAGAAGGGCTTGTCCAGCTTCTGGGTCTCACCGTCAACCGTAATCTGCCTCTCCTCCATACACTCCAGCAGCGCGGACTGGGTACGGGGGGTAGTACGGTTGATCTCGTCGGCCAGCAGAATATTGGTGAAGGCAGGACCAGCCTGGAAAACGAACTCGCCTTCTTTCTGGTTAAAAACGTTCAGACCGGTGATGTCAGAGGGCAGCAGGTCGGCAGTAAACTGGATACGGGCAAACTTGCAGTCGATGCTGCGGGCCAAGCTCTTCGCCAGGACGGTTTTGCCGGTGCCGGGAACGTCATCCAGCAGGACATGTCCGCCGGCCAGCAAACCAACCAAGACCAGCTCCAACTGATTGTCCTTGCCGATCACCAACTGCGCAATATTCGATTTGATAGACTGCGCCAATGACGCGATGTTTTTGATCTCCATATGTATCCTCCTGTCCCCGGCCTGCTCCGCCGGGAAATGTCTTGACATGATTATACAGTGTGTAAGGCCATTGTGCAACTATTTTTGCACAATTTGTGCAAAAGACCAGGGAGATATATTATCGTTTTTTTGTCGTAATGAATTATGTCTCAAGGCTCCATAATGCAGAAATTTTAAGACACAGGATATTCATTTTACGCCACAGCAAAACCGCCGCGCAGATGCGCGGCGGTTTTGCTGTGTCAGGACTCGTATTCAAATTCCAGATCGTCGATGCTGACGCTGTCGCCGTCACGAATGCCCATGGCCTCTAGGCGCTCGAAAACGCCGCTCTCCCGGAGCTGACGGTCAAAGTACATACGGGACTCGTAGTCGTCGAAGTTGATGTTTGCCACCAAGCGATCCAGCCAAGGGCCGGAGAGGATCCAGGTGTCATCGATGTGCTCGACATGCACCGCCTCGGCATCCCCCGCCACAGGCAGCGGTTTGACGTACTCCGCCTCATAGACACGAACCGGGGGCAGCGTCGCCAAACGCGCTGCGATGGACTGCACCAGCTCACGGGTGCCCTGGTGGGCTGCCGCAGAGAGTTCAAAGAACTCATATCCCTTGGCGATGACATGAGCACGCAAACGCTCTAGATTGTCGCTGTCCGGGGGCAACAGGTCCACCTTGTTGGCACAGACCAGCATGGGACGCTCCGCCAGCTGAGAGTTATACTGAGCCAGCTCCGCGCAGATGGCATCGAAGTCCTCCACCGGGTCCCGGTCCTCACTGCCGGAGACATCAACCAGGTGCACCAGCAGACGGCAGCGGTCAATATGGCGCAGGAAATCATGGCCCAGCCCGAGACCGTCGGCGGCGCCCTCAATGATGCCTGGAATGTCCGCCATCACAAAGCTGACGCCCTCATCCACATAGATGACGCCCAGGTTGGGAAACAGCGTTGTGAAGTGGTAGTTGGCGATCTTCGGGTGGGCGTTGGAGACCACAGAGAGCAGCGTAGATTTTCCTACATTGGGGAACCCGACCAGACCGACGTCCGCCAACAGCTTCAGCTCCAGCTCCACCTCCATAGCCTCGCCGGGCAGGCCGGCCTTGGCGCAGCGAGGTACCTGACGGGTGGGGGTGGCAAAGTGTTGGTTGCCCCATCCCCCGCGGCCGCCTTTACAGAGGATGAAATCCTTATGGTCTGAGAGGTCGTGGATGACCTGGCCGCTTTCGGCGTCGCGGACCACGGTGCCCAGGTGCACCAGGAGAACCATGTCCTCGCCGCGCTGGCCTTTGCGGTTGGATTTGCTGCCATTGCCGCCATTGGGGGCAATGTATTTTCGCTTGTATCGGAAGTCCATGAGCGTGGTCAAGTTATCCGCCACACGCAGGACGATGTTGCCGCCGTTGCCGCCATCGCCGCCGTCGGGCCCGCCGCTTGCGACGTACTTCTCCCGATGGAAGCTCACGGCACCATTGCCACCGTCGCCAGCCTTGACTTGAATGCGCACCTTATCGACAAAGGATGCCATGGTATCACTCCTGTCATTTGTTTAAACCAAAGAAAAGCCCCGAACGGAGTGTTCGGGGCTGGTAAATCGCTTACTGAACGGGATAGACAGAGACCTGCTTACGATCCTTGCCCTTGCGCTCAAATCTCACAGTACCGTCAACCTTGGCAAACAGCGTATCATCGCTGCCCAGACCGACGTTGGTACCGGGATGGATGTGAGTGCCTCTCTGGCGCACCAGAATATTGCCCGCCAGGACGAACTGACCGTCAGCGCGCTTTGCGCCCAGACGTTTGGACTCGGAATCGCGACCATTCTTAGTAGAGCCGCCGCCCTTTTTATGTGCCATAATTACACCTCCGAAATAGAAATCTCACCGGTTGCCCGGGGAATGGTAAAGAAATTACGGGATCTTAGCCAACGATCTTCTCGATCTGCACCTTGGTGTACGGCTGACGATGGCCCTGCTTGGACTTGGAGTCCTTCTTAGGGCGGTACTTGAAGACAATGATCTTCTTGCCCTTGCCGTTCTTGACAACCTTGCCGGAGACGGAAGCGCCGGAGACAACCGGAGTGCCGATCTTGGAGCCCTCGCCATCCAGAACAGCCAGAACCTGGTCAAAGCTGACGGTCTCACCCGCTTCGACATTGAGTTTTTCAATGTAGATGATGTCGCCCTCGCTCACCTTATACTGCTTGCCGCCGGTAACGAAAATTGCCTGCATGTGTTGCACCTACTTTCTTTTGTAGACTCGCTCTGGAGGTGATGCCCAATGGGCACACTTCGACCTCTTCAATGCGGCCTGATTAATATAACATGGACAAACCGGGATGTCAAGCCCTGACTGCAAAAAATCTATTTTTCCCCGCGGGAAGCCCGAATTCGATACCCCAAAGAGCAGATTTGTACTATCCAATTTTCCCCGCCCATGTTATACTATCTATATGAATTACAACACAGGAGGTTTTTTCATGTCTATTCAAAACCCCATCATCCCCGGCTTTCATCCAGACCCTTCGATCATCCGCGTGGGATCGGATTTTTATCTTGCGACATCTACCTTTAGCTATTTCCCCGGCATTCCCATCTATCACAGCCGAGATCTGATGCACTGGGAGCATATCAGCTACGCTTTGAGCAATCCTGCATGGCTTGACCTCGGTCCGGACAGCATTTCCGGCGGTCTATTTGCCCCGACACTGCGCTACCATGACGGGGTATATTATGTCATCGTCGCCAATATGAGTACCTTTACCACTCTGCTTACCACTGCCGCCGATCCCCGTGGTCCCTGGTCTGAACCCAAAAAACTGCCTATGACCTTCGATCCTGATCTATTCTGGGATGATGACGGCAAGTGCTATGTCGCCGGCAGCATAATGGGTGGGTTTGGTCAGAAACGGCCTGCCGACGCGCCTCGGATTGGGGCCTACGAGCTGGACACCGAGACCTGGCAGTTCAAGGGCGAGGCTGCCGGTCTGTGGCACGCTGCGCTGTATGACTCCATCAGCCCCGAGGCGCCCCACATCTACAAAAAAGACGGCTGGTATTATCTGCTCATTGCCGAGGGCGGAACAGAGCATTTTCACGCCGTCACCATTGCCCGCAGCAAAGCCGTTCTGGGGCCCTATGGGGGTTATGACGGCAACCCCATGCTGACCCATCGCCACCTCCCGCAAAACTATCCCATCTGCGCCACTGGCCACGCAGACCTGGTCGACACGCCCAATGGAGACTGGTATATGGTTTTTCTGGCCAGCCGCACCTATGGCGGATACCACAAAAATATGGGCCGTGAAACCTTTATCGCCCCGGCCGTCTGGGAAAACGGCTGGCCGGTCGTCTCGCCGGAGACTGGCCGCTGCGAGTTCTCCTACCCCGCTCCGACGGGACTTGAACCCTGCCACTTCATGCCTCCCCTGGCCCGCGATGACTTCGAAGGCGATACTCTAGGGCTAGTCTGGAATACCTTAGGCACGCCGGTCAACCATGTCTACCGCCTGGCGGACAGCAAGCTATGGCTAAGGGCCATCGCTGCGCCCATCCGGCCGGTGGAACGTACCGCCGGCAGCGGCTTCCCCGGCCCTGGTCATACGCCAAAGCCTGTGGAGCCCAGGGCCCTTTCCTTCGTTGGCCGCCGGCAGCAGCACATGAGCTATAGCGCCACCGCCAAAATGACTTTCATCCCGCAGGCGAACGAGACCGCCGGGATCGTCGTCCTTCAGAATAATCACGCCAACCTCCGCATGGAGATCGGTCTGGAGCATGGCCAGCGGGTGCTGCGGGTGCTGAAGTATGTCGTTGACACTCACGCCCAGATCGGTCATCATGGGGCCCAAATCACCGCTGAGGAGACCGTCCTGGCCTCCATTCCTTGGCACAGTGATACCGCTGTCCTGCGGATTTGGACCGTCGGCCAGGACCATCGCTTCTGGGCAGGAGTGTCCGAAACAGCTTTGAACCCTGTCTTTGAGGGCGTGCACGGTGGGTTCCTCGGCAGCGAGACCTCTGGTGGCTTTGTTGGCGCATATGTTGGTATGTTCTGCTCCGGAAACGGCACCGAGAGCACCAATGAAGCCGCATTCGACTGGTTTGAATACAGCGGGAACTAAAATAAGATAATAATCACCCCATTTGCCAGATGGTATCTTACCGCGTCTGACAAATGGGGTGCAGTCCATTTTATCCTGTTCAAAACGGACTAAGTCCCTTTTACGCAGCAGGCTTATCCTCTGCCCGCACTGCATCGATTGAAATGCCGTACTCCCTGAGGTTTTCATCGCTCAGATCCACAATCTGTCCCTCAGGGTTCGTGACCGACACCGGCATCGGCTCCCAGATGCCCATTTGGCTGATATTCCCGTTCTCGTCACAACGAAAACCACACACGGCAAAGCGCCAGACAAGGCCGTCGGCGGTGACATCCGCATAAAGCCGCAGCTCACTGCCTTTTTGCAAATCGAACGCATAGTCCTCCGGGGTAACCAACGCGCTGGTGACCCCAGTCGCATCTTCGTTGATCTGGCACAGATCTCGGCGCTGTTCGACGCCGTCCAATTCGGTCACAAGCTCAACCTGAGAGACTTCGGTCCGCTCCATGTGGCTGACTACCACCCTAATGGCATCCTCAATCTTAACACCAGGCATAAGGGTCACCTGCGGTGGGATAAACTCCACAACAAGCAGCTTACCGTATTCCAAAGGCGAGACACTCCATGGAAGCTCCTGCACCGACTGTGCGCCGTCGCTGGTGATGACCACCACCGGGAATCGCAGGGTCTCATTGAGCGCCAGGTCCACCGTCGCCTCATAGCTTGCCCCGTTGCGGTTCATGTCAATCCGCACATCGTTGATTTGCAGCTGCACCGTGGTGTCCTCCTGCTGATACTTCGGTGTGATGCTAAGATAGACCGGAGCCGTCAGAGTTTGGGGGTCAAAGTCCCCCACTTCGTAGCTGTAAGCTGCCAGAATGCTGGCCTCTTCTTCGAGGGCGGACTGGATCTGTCCTCGAAGATCCGCAGACAAATTCATCTGCTCATTCTGCAGCAGATCGAGGGTGTGATTCATGTCAATCACACGGCTCTCTAAGTCTCCAATGCGCAGAAAGCTCAGAATGCTAACAACACACAAAAGCACCAGCAAAATCGGCGAGAGAGTTTTTTTGAAGCGTTCCACAGTGGCCTCCTCCTTTTTCAGTGTTTAATGGCCATCTGCCACTTGCCAGTGCGATACCGCAGGGCAGAGAGCAGCATCCGGGCGCAGATCTCAACCATGATGACCACCTGGACGGAGAACAAACCAAAGCCAAATACGCGAATACACAGCACGGACCACAAGGTACGGATGAACCAGTTGGTACCTGCGGTGATGTAAAAGTTAAACTGCGTGTCGCCCGCGCCGCGAAGCACACCGGCAAAAATCCAGGCGATAACCTGAGGCGGCTGCATAAAAGCCACAAAGCGCAGACACTTGGATGCCAAATCGATCACATCAGCATCTGGTGTAAAGATACCAATCAGCTGACGGGAAAAAATAAACAGCAGCAAACCGGTAAAGCACATCGTGACAGTACCCATGAGCAGCGTCGTGTGGACGAACTGCTTTGCCCGGTCTGGGCGCTTGGCACCCAAAGACTGGCCAACCAGTGTCGTCGCAGCAGTTTGAAATCCAAAAGCGGGCATATAGGACATGGACTCGGCCGTCAGGCAGAGGCTATTGGCAGCAACGCTGACAGTGCCCAGCTTTGCAATACTGCTGGAAACCAAGATGCCGGAGGAGGACATACACAGGCGCTCCAGCATGGCCGGGACACTGATCCTTATGATCTGTTTGGCCATAGCCATGTCGGGTTTCAGCCCGCCCTCCATGCTCACGCGGTAGGGATTGCTCCTGCGGAAGGCAACGCTCAGTGCCATGATGCCGCCGCAGGCCATGCCGATGGACGTCGCAATCGCCGCGCCGGCAACCTCCAGGCCAGCACCCCACATGGTGAAGTTGAAGCCGAACAGGCTGATCTCACGGGTAGGATAGATCAGAAGGAAGTTGAAGAACACATTAACCACGTTGGTCAGTGTGTTGTTAATGAGGGGCGTCTTTGTATCGCCGTAGCCGCGAAAGACAGAGTTGAACATCATGGAAGTGATCATGAAGATTCGCCCGATGCAGACGATCAGGTTATAGGTCGCAGCAGCATCTAAGTACTCTGGTGCAGCGCCCATCCACTTGGGGATCATGCGGTGCAGCCCAATGGTAACAAGCCAAATCGGAACACCGAGGAAAATGATCGCAATGATCGCATGGCGCATCAGCTGGCGAACCTTCTCAGGCTCCTGGGCGCCTGTTGCGCGGGCAACCAGTGCAGTGATGCCAATGCCCAAAGACATAATAATGCCGTTGAGCATCATAATCGGAGAGTTGGAGATAGAGACTGCTGCCGTTGCCCAGGCGCCCAGGGCGCCGACCATGGCAGTATCGGCATAGCTGACCAGTGTCGTCAGAACCTGTTCCAGAAACACCGGCCAGGCCAAAAGCAATATTGTTTTAAACGTGCTCCTGGACTCGTCGGCTACATTAATGCTTTTAACAGCCATACAGACCGTCCTTTTCGATAAAATATAGTCGGTGCACGAACAAACATCCCGTTCTCGGAAACCGAGAACGGGATGCATTCGTACCTATCAAAAATCGTGCTCAGCCAAGAGTAGCGGACATCCTATTGTGAGGATGCGCTGTATGCAGTTATGCCTTACAGGCTGAAGTTCTGCTCGGTGTCAGGATCGAACAGGTGAACCTTATCGCACTCGACGGTCAGTTTGATGGTATCGCCAACGCGAGCAGTGGTGCTCGGGCTGACACGGGCGGTGAACTGCTCGTCGCCAGAGACCATGTACAGATAAGTCTCAGCACCCATTAGCTCATAAGTATCGACCGTTGCCTCGAAAATGTACTGCGGATACTCACGCAGGTACAGATCCTCGTCATGCATATCCTCGGGACGGATGCCAAGGATGACTTCCTTGCCCATATAGGCCATAACACTGGGTTTGCGGCCAATGGAATCAGGCAGCAGGAGCTTGACCTTACCGAAAGAGGCATAGGTGTGGCCGCCCTCATCAGACAGGACAGCGCTCAGGGTGTTCATCTGCGGAGAACCGATGAACGTGGCGACAAACAGGTTAACAGGCTTCTCATACAGATCCTGCGGCGTAGAAACCTGCTGGATAAAGCCGTCCTTCAGAACGACGATACGGGTACCCATCGTCATAGCCTCGGTCTGGTCATGGGTAACGTAGATGAAAGTGGTATCCAGGCGCTTATGCAGCTTGGTCAGCTCGGTACGCATCTGGGCACGCAGCTTGGCGTCCAGGTTGGAAAGAGGCTCGTCCAGCAGGAAGACCTTCGGGCTGCGGACGATTGCGCGGCCCAGAGCAACACGCTGACGCTGGCCACCGGACAGAGCAGCAGGCTTACGATCAAGCAGGTGCTCAATCTCCAGGATACGGGCAGCCTCATCGACGCGGCGCTTGATCTCGTCCTTCGGCGTCTTGCGGAGCTTCAGACCGAAAGCCATGTTTTCATAAACCGTCATGTGCGGATACAGCGCGTAGTTCTGGAACACCATTGCGATGTCGCGCTCCTTGGGAGGAACGTCGTTGCACAGACGACCGTCAATGTACAGCTCGCCTTCGGTAATCTCTTCCAGGCCAGCGACCATACGCAGGGTGGTGGATTTACCACAGCCAGAAGGACCGACAAGGATGATAAATTCCTTATCTTCGATCTCCAGGTTGAAGTCGGTAACGGCAGTGACGCCGCCGGCGTACTTCTTGTAAATATGTTTCAGAGAAACACTGGACATAACTATAACCCCCATCAGTTTCGTTTTTCGATGGCAATATCATATCACACCCGACGCGAATTGTATATTCACGTTCTTACCAAAGCTGAGACGGAAGCTTTGTCTAAACTGCCAATCTCAAAAAATATCCCACAAATTTGCAAGCTCTTCATTGGTCAAATTGCGAAACTGCCCTGGCTCCATTCCCTTCAGGGTCAGAGGACCAAAGCGCTCGCGCAGGAGCGTTACCACCGGTGCACCAACCGCCGCCAACATCCTGCGGACTTGATGGTACTTCCCCTCGTGTACTGTGACTCGAACCTTGCCCGGCTCCAAAATCTCCAGCTTTGCCGGACGACAGAGCGTCCCATCCCGCAGCGTCAGACCGGTTTTGAACTGCTCAATAGCCATGTCCGCCGGTGTGCCATCGCAGACGGCGATGTAGACCTTCTCCACACCCTTTTTGGGCGAGGTCAGGTTGTGAGCCAGTTGTCCGTCATCCGTCAGCAGCAGAGCGCCCTCAGTCATCTTATCTAGCCGGCCGACAGGAAAGAGTCCCCTGCCCTCTTCGCCCAGGAGGTCCAGGACAACTGGATCACGAGGATCGTCGGTACTGCATACATAGCCCAGGGGCTTATACATTAAAATATAGCGGGGCCTTGCGGCGCCTACGAGAACCCCGTCCACAGAGATCTGCGCCGTTTTTTCATCGACTTTGGTCTCTGGCTTTCGCATAACCTCGCCATTGACGCTCACGCGCCCCGCGCGGATCATCGCACCCAGTTCCCGGCGCGATGCAACGCCTGCTTGGCTAAGGAATTTGTCCAATCGCTGCATGGCTTTCATCCTTTCGGCTTGTCATATTTGTCCAACTTCCATCGTATACTGAACCAAATCTCAGGAAACGAGGGGTAAACAATGCTCATTATGACCACAAAACTCTCCAAAGGAAAGATCGCGTTGGCCCTGATCATCGCGGCTGTGCTGCTGTTTGTCGTTCTGCGCCTAGTCTCCGGCGGGGACGCTTCAACGCCGCCGACAAACGGCACCGCACCAGAGAACGTCTCTTCCAACGAAGATCGCATTGCCTACCTGGCTGCCTACGGCTGTACTGCGACCGGGGAGCCCGTTCGGACCCAGGAGGTCTCAATCCCAAAAGAGTTCAACGAGGTTTTCACCCGCTACAATGAGCTGCAAAAGTCTCAAGGCTTTAACCTCGAGGACTATGCCGGCAAACGAGCCAAGCGCTATGTCTACCAACTGGTGAATCACCCCGACGGAGATGCAGTCATGGCGACGCTTATCGTCTACCAAGACCGCGTCATTGCCGCTGACATCAGCTGCACAGAGGGCGAAGGCTTTCTGCGGGCGCTGCTGCCCACAACAGGGACTTAAACACTGCCCCACTCGCACAAGCGGGTGGGGCAGTGTTCGTTTTTACATCTTCAGCATCTGGAGGATGGCCTTGGTAAGTTCTTCCTTACCAGTCCCCTTCTCCGCAGAGAATGGAATCAGCGGTACACGCTCTGGCAGCTCCAGAGTCTGGCGAATCAGCAGCAGGTTTTCCTCTTTTTCACGAGCCTTGAGCTTATCCAGCTTGTTGGCAACCAGGATC